>NZ_JBIALK010000003.1:0-155075 GCF_042873275.1 Kitasatospora sp. NPDC004745
ACCCCCCACCCCGTCCTCACCATCACCATCGAGGAAACCCTCGACACCGCCACCGCCATCCCCACCCTCCGCCGCCACGAAGGCCACCACACCCGGTACCTCACCTCCCTCGCCCACGCCTGGACCCACGGACTCCCCGTCCACTGGCACCTCACCGGACACCACACCGACCTCCCCACCTACCCCTTCCAGGAGCAGCGGTTCTGGCTGGACGCACCGACCAGCAACCGGGACGTCGCCTCGTCCGGCCTGCGCAGTACGGGGCATCCGCTGGTGGGCGCGGCCGTCGAGATCGCCGACACCGGCGAGACCCTCCTCACCGGCCGCCTCTCCCTCCACACCCACCCCTGGCTCGCCGACCACACCGTCAACGGCACCACCCTCCTCCCAGGCACCGCCTTCCTCGAACTCGCCCTCCGCACCGCCGACGAAACCGACACCCCCCACCTCCACGAACTCACCCTCCAAACCCCCCTCCTCCTCCCACCCACCACCCCCGTCCGCCTCCAGATCCGCGCAGGCGCCCCCGACCCCACCGGACACCGCACGCTCACGGTGTCCTCCCGCGCGGAGGACGGCCAGGAGTGGACCCTGCACGCCACCGGCGTGCTGGCCCCCGAGGCGCCGCAGCAGCCCGGCCCCGACCTGATCGGCTGGCCGCCCACCGGGGCGGTCCCCGTCGAGCTGGAGGACCTGTACGAGCGCTTCGCCGAGGCCGGTTTCGGCTACGGTCCGGCGTTCCGGGGGCTGACGGCGGCCTGGCGGCTCGGTGAGGACGAGGTCTTCGCGGAGCTCGTCCTCCCTGCTGCCCAGCAGGCCGACGCGGCGGGCTGCACGGTGCACCCGGCGCTGCTGGACGCGGCCCTGCAGGCGTGCGCGCTGCTCGCGGACCGGGACGGGGTGGCCCGGCTGCCGTTCAGCTGGAACGGGGTGACCGCGCACGCGTCGGGCGCCACCTCCCTGCGGGTGCGGGTCGGCTCCGACGGCCCGGAGGCCGTGTCGCTCTCGGCCTACGACCTGGCGGGCCGGCCGGTGCTGTCCGTGGACTCGCTGACCCTGCGTCCGGTGCGCGCGGACGCGCTCGCCGGCGACCGGGCCGGTGCGGACAGCCTGTTCCGGCTGGACTGGCGCCCCGCGGAGGCCTCGCCGGGCACCGCCTGGACCGCCCTGGACGCGCTGCGCCCGCAGGACCCGGCGCCCTCCCTCGTGCTCGCCGACTGCCCTGCCGGCGAGGAGCGGACGGACGGCGGCGACGAGCGGTCCGAGGACGGCGACGAGGCCGTCCGCCTGCACCGGACGGTCGCCCGGGCGCTCGCCCTGGTCCGGGGCTGGCTGGCCGAGGAGCGCTTCGCCGCCTCCCGGCTGGTGCTCCGGACCCGGGGCGCCGTCCGCACCGGGCGCGAGCCCGGCCCGGTCGACCTCGCGCAGGCGGCGGTCTGGGGGCTGCTGCGCAGTGTGCAGAGCGAGCACCCGGACCGGTTCGTGCTGCTGGACACCGACGACGAGGCGCTGCCCGCCGCGCTCCCGGTCGAGGCCGAGCCGCAGCTCGCGCTGCGCGGCGGGGAGCTGCTGGTGCCGCGTCTGGCGGCGGCCGCCCGCCCGGGCCTGCTGACGCCTCCCGCGGAGGGGGGCTGGCGGCTGGAGACCTCCGGCACCGGCACCCTGGAGGACCTGACGCCGGCGCCGGGCACCGCCGCGTCGGCGCCGCTCGGCGCGGGCGAGGTGCGGATCGCGGTGCGGGCGGCCGGGGTGAACTTCCGGGACGTGGCCGTCACTCTCGGGCTGACGCCGGACCAGCAGGGTCTCGGCAGCGAGGGCGCGGGCGTGGTCCTGGAGGTCGGCGCCGCCGTGGCTGATCTGCGCCCGGGCGACCGGGTGATGGGGATCTTCGGCTCGGCGTTCGGACCGGTGGCCGTGGCGGACCACCGGACGGTGGTGCGGATCCCGGACGGCTGGTCGTTCGCGCGGGCCGCGTCGGTGCCGGTGGTGTTCCTGACCGCCTACTACGGGCTGTTCGACCTGGGCGGGCTGCGGCGCGGTGAATCCGTGCTGGTGCACGCCGCCGCGGGCGGGGTCGGGATGGCCGCCGTCCAGCTGGCCCGGCACGCGGGGGCCGAGGTGTTCGGCACGGCCAGCCCGCACAAGTGGGACGCGCTGCGCGCCGCCGGGCTGGACGGGGACCGGGTGGCCTCCTCGCGCACCCTGGAGTTCGCGGACCGCTTCCTGGCGGCCACCGTCGGGCGGGGCGTGGACCTGGTGCTGAACTGCCTGGCCGGGGAGTTCGTGGACGTCTCGCTGCGGCTGCTGACGGGGGCGGGCCGCTTCCTGGAGCTCGGCAAGACGGACATCCGGGACGCCGCGCGGGTCGCCGCCGAGCACCCGGGGGTCGCGTACCGGGCGTTCGACCTGATGGAGGCCGGTCCGGAGCGGATCGGCGAGATGCTGACCGAGATCGTCGCCCTGTTCGAGCGCGGGGTGCTCACCGAGCTGCCGCTGACCTGCTGGGACGTGCGGGAGGCCACCGAGGCGTTCCGGTTCCTGGCGGGCGCCCGGCACGTCGGCAAGAACGTCCTGCTGCTGCCCGCGCCGCTGGACCGGGACGGGACCGTGCTGGTCACCGGTGGCACCGGCACCCTGGGCGCGCTGGTGGCCCGGCACCTGGCCACCGGGCACGGCGTGCGGCACCTGGTGCTGGCGAGCCGTCGGGGGCCGGCGGCCGAGGGCGCGGACGCACTAGTGACCGAGCTCGCCGGGTTGGGCGTGCGGGCCACCGCGGTGGCCTGTGACGTGGGCGACCGGGCGCAGCTGGCGGAGCTGCTGGCCGGGGTGGAGAAGGAGCATCCGCTGACGGCCGTGGTGCACGCGGCCGGCGTGCTGGCGGACGGGCTCGCGGAGTCGATGACGGAGGAGCGGCTGGCCCGGGTGCTGCGGCCGAAGGCGGACGCGGCGATCGCGCTGGACGAGCTGACGGCGGGTCTGGACCTGGCGGCCTTCGTGCTGTTCTCCTCCGGAGCCGGGCTGCTGGGCACGCCGGGGCAGGCCAACTACGCGGCCGCCAACGCCGCGCTGGACGCCCTGGCGGCCCGGCGGCGGGCGGCCGGCCTGCCGGGGGTGTCGATCGGCTGGGGGCTGTGGGCGGAGCGCAGCGCGCTCACCGCGGGCCTGCTGCCCGACACCGCCGGCGGCCCGGCAGCCGGCCCGGCGACGCGAGGCGGGGCGGGTGCGCTGTCCACGGCGCAGGGCCTGGCCCTGTTCGACGCCGCCCTCGCGGCCCCGGACCCGTACCTGCTGGCCGCCCGGCTGGAGCGGGGCGGGGCGGACGGTCGCGTCCCGGCGGTGCTGCGCGGGCTGGTGCGCCGGCCGCGACTGCGCAATGCGGCGGGCGGCCCGGCCGGTCTGCCCGCCGGGGGCGCCGAGTCCCTGGTGTCGCGGCTGGCGTCGCTGCCGGAGCCGGAGGCCCACCGGCTGCTGCTGGAGCTGGTGCGCGGGCACGCCGCGGCGGTCCTGGGGCACGCCACGCCGGAGCGGGTGCGGCCCGCCCGGCCGTTCAAGGACCTCGGGTTCGACTCGCTGACCGGGGTGGAGCTGCGCAACCGGCTGGTGGCCGCGACGGGCGTGCGCCTGCCCGCCGCGATGGTGTTCGACTACCCGACGCCGGAGGCGCTGGCCCGTCACCTGGGCGCCGCCGCCGGGCCGGACCGCTCGGGCGGCGGTGGGGACGCCGCGGCCTCCGTGCTGGCCGGTCTGGAGCGGCTGGAGGCGCTGGTGGCGGAGCTGCCGGCGGACGAGCCGGTCCGGCTGGAGGTGGACCGGCGGCTGCGCGAGGTGCTCTCCCGCAACGGCGAGCAGAGCGAGGCGGCGACCAGGATCGTCGCCGCGACCGACGACGAGATCTTCGAACTGATCGACCGAGAGCTGGGCGGCCCGTGAGTCCCCCCGGCGCGGGCGGGTGATCCCACCTCCGACCCGCCCCCGATCCGCCCCTCCCCGGCGTCCCGCGGTCCCCGACGCCGACCCGAAACGTGACGCCTCCCGAAACGAAGGTGCAGGAACCCCGTGAGCGAGCAGAAGCTGCGTGACTACCTCAACCGCGTGACGATCGACCTCCAGCAGACGAAGCAGCGGCTGCGGGACGCCGAGGCGCGCAGCCGCGAGCCGATCGCCGTCGTCTCGATGAGCTGCCGCTTCGCGGGCGGTGTCAGCACCCCGGAGGACCTGTGGGAGCTGCTGGCCGCGGACCGGGACGCGATGACGGGCCTGCCGGCGGACCGCGGCTGGGAGCTGTCCGACCTGTCCGCGAGCGGCGCCCCGGCCCGCGGCGCGTTCCTGTCCGACGCGGGCGGCTTCGACCCGGCGTTCTTCGGGATCAGCCCCCGTGAGGCGCTGGCGATGGACCCGCAGCAGCGGTTGCTGCTGCTCGCCTGCTGGGAGGCGGTCGAGCGGGCCGGCATCGACCCGGTCTCGCTGCGCGGCAGTGCGACCGGGGTGTACGTCACGGCGGTCGACCAGGGGTACGGCACGCTCGGCCGCACCGCCCCCGAGGCGGTCCGCGGCTTCCTGATGACGGGCAACGCGATCAGCGTGCTGTCCGGCCGGGTGTCCTACGCGATGGGGCTGGAGGGGCCGTCGCTGAGCGTGGACACCGCCTGCTCGGCCTCGCTGGTCGCGCTGCACCTGGCAGCCCAGGCGCTGCGCGCCGGGGAGTGCTCGCTGGCGCTGGTCGGCGGGGCGAACGTGATGGCGTTGCCGGGCGCGTTCCTGGAGATCGCCCGGCAGGGCGGCATGGCGGCGGACGGCCGGTGCAAGCCCTTCGCGGCCGCGGCGGACGGCACCGGCTGGGGCGAGGGCGTCGGCGTCCTGCTGGTGGAGCGGCTGTCGGACGCGCGGCGCAACGGTCACCCGGTGCTGGCGGTGCTGCGCGGCAGCGCGATCAACCAGGACGGCGCCAGCAACGGGCTCACCGCCCCCAACGGGCCGTCCCAGCAGCGGGTCATCCAGGCGGCGCTGGCCGACGCCGGGCTGAGCACCGCGGACGTGGACGCGGTCGAGGCGCACGGCACCGGCACCCGGCTGGGCGACCCGATCGAGGCGGACTCGCTGCTGGCCACCTACGGCCAGGACCGCGACGCCGACCGGCCGCTCTGGCTCGGCTCGCTGAAGTCGAACATCGGCCACACCCAGGCCGCCGCCGGCGTCGCCGGGGTGATCAAGATGGTGCTGGCGCTGCGCAACGGCGTGCTGCCGCGCACCCTGCACGTGGACGCGCCGACCCCGCACGTGGACTGGTCGGCCGGCTCGGTGGAGCTGCTCACCAGGGCCCGGCCCTGGCCGCGGACGGACCGGCCGCGCCGGGCCGGCGTCTCCTCCTTCGGGATGAGCGGCACCAACGCGCACGTGGTCCTTGAGGAGGCCCCGGAGCCGGAGCCGACCGCCCCCGCCACGGGCGGGCCCGCCGCCACCGGGACGCCGGTGCCGTGGGCCCTGTCCGGGCAGAGCCCTGAGGCGCTGCGGTCGCAGGCCGCCCGGCTGGCCGCGCAGGTCTCGGCCCGCCCCGAGCTGCGCCCGGCGGACGTCGGCTTCGCGCTGGCCACCACCCGCTCCGTGTTCGAGCACCGGGCGGTGCTGGTCGGCTCCGAGCCCGCCGAGCTGCTGCAGGGCCTGAGCGCGCTCGCCGAGGGCGTGCCCGCACCGAACCTGACGACCGGACGGGCGGGCGGCGAGGACGCCCGGACGGTGTTCGTCTTCCCCGGCCAGGGCTCGCAGTGGCTGGGCATGGCCCGCGGCCTGATGGCCTCGGCCCCGGTGTTCGCCCGGTCGGTGGCGGCCTGCGCGGAGGCCCTGGAGCCCCACCTGGACTGGTCGTTGACCGCGGTGCTGCGGGACGAGCCGGGCGCCGCACCGCTGGACCGGATCGACGTGGTGCAGCCCGCGCTGTTCGCGGTGATGGTGTCGCTGGCCGAGCTGTGGCAGTCCCACGGGGTCCGCCCGGACGCGGTGACGGGCCACTCCCAGGGTGAGGTGGCGGCCGCGTACGTGGCGGGCGGCCTCGACCTGGCGGACGCGGCGCGGATCGTCGCGCTGCGCAGCCTCGCCCAGGCGCGGCTGTCCGGCACCGGGGCGATGACGGCCGTGCAGCTGTCGGCGGACGCGGCGCGGGAGCGGCTGCGCCGCTGGCGGGGGCGGCTGTCGGTGGCCGCCGTGAACGGCCCGGCCTCCGTGGTGGTCTCCGGTGACCCGGCGGCCGTCGCCGAGCTGGTCGCCGAGTGCACGGCCGCCGGCATCCGGACCCGCGCGGTCGCCGCCGACGTGGCCGGGCACTCCGCGCACATGGACGGGCTGCGCGAGGGCCTGCTGGCCTCGCTGGCCGGGCTGCGGCCGCGCAGCTCCAGCGTGCCGTTCCACTCCGCCGTGACCGGCGGGCGGCTGGACACGGCGGAGCTGGACGCCGCCTACTGGTTCCGCAACATGCGCGAGACGGTGGACTTCGAGGCGGCCGTGCGGTCGCTGCTGGTGTCCGGCCCCGCGGTGTTCGTCGAGGTCAGCCCGCATCCGGTGCTGACGGTGCCGGTGCAGGCCGTCGCCGAGGACCTCGGGCACCCCGACACCGTGGTGCTCGGCACGCTGCGCCGCGACGAGGGCGGGCCCGGAGCGATGCTGCGGGCCCTCGCCGAGGCGCAGGTGCGGGGGCTGCCGGTGGACTGGGCCCCGGCCTTCGCCGCGCACCGGCCCGTCGCGGTGGAGCTGCCCACGTACGCCTTCCAGAACCGGCAGTTCTGGTTGGAGCCGGCCGCCGCCGTGGGCACCGCCGACCCGGCGGACGCGGCGTTCTGGGCGGCCGTGGAGCGGGAGGACGCCGAGACGGTGGCGACCACCCTCGGCGTCGCGCCGGACTCCTGGCAGGAGGTGCTGGCGCCGCTGGCGCGGTGGCGCCGGCACCGGCAGGACCGGGCGGTCCTGGACGGCTGGCGCTACCGGGTCGGCTGGAAGCCGCTCGGCGAGCCCGAAGCCGGCGTGCTGGAGGGCACCTGGCTGCTGCTCGACGCGGCGGGCACGGCCGAGCGCACGGCGGGCACGGCGGAGGGGACGACGGGCGACGGGCCGGCCGACGGGATCGCCGGCCGGATCGCCGACCTGCTCGCCGGGCACGGCGCCGAGGTGGTCCCGCTGGCCCTGGACGGCACCGACGACGCCGACGGCGACCCGGCGGCCCTCGCCGCACGGCTGCGCACGGCCCTGGACGGGCGGGCCCCGCTGGCCGGGGTGGTCTCGCTGCTGGGCCTGGACGAGCGGCCGCACCCCGCCCACCCGGCCCTGCCGGCCGGCACCGCGCTGACCACCGCACTGGTCCGGGCGCTGCTGGAGCTCGACGTCACGGCCCCGCTGTGGAGCCTCACCCGCGGCGCCGTCGCGGTGTCCGCCGCGGACGGGCCGCAGCGGCCCGTGCAGGCGCTCGTCTGGGGGCTCGGCCGGGTGGTGGCGCTCGAACAGCCGCCGTTGTGGGGCGGTCTCGTCGACCTGCCGGCGGAGGTCGACGAGCGGGCGCTGACCCGGCTGGCCGCGGTGCTGGCCGGCGACGGTTCGGAGGACCAGCTGGCCGTCCGGCCGGAGGGCCTCTTCGCCCGCCGGCTGGTCCGGGCGCCGAAGGCCGCCGACCCCAGGCCCTGGCGGCCGCGCGGCACCGTGCTGGTCACCGGCGGCACCGGCGGGCTCGGCACCCATGTGGCCCGCTGGCTCGCCGCCGGCGGCGCCGAGCACCTGGTGCTGGTCAGCCGCCGCGGTGAACGGGCCCCCGGCGCGCCCGAGTTGGCCGCCGAACTGACCGCCCTGGGGTGCCGGGTGACGCTGGCCGCCTGCGACCTCGCCGATCCGGGCGCGGTGCGCGGGCTGGTGGACGGCCTGGCCGCCGCCGGCGACCCGGTCCGCTCGGTGCTGCACACCGCCGCGGCCGTCCAGCTCGGCAAGGTCCGCGACACCGGGCCGGGCGAGTTCGCGGGCACCCTGGAGGCCAAGGTGCTCGGCGCGGCCAACCTGGACGAGGTGTTCCGGGACACCGACCTGGACGCCTTCGTGCTGTTCTCCTCCGTCTCCGGTGTGTGGGGCAGCGCCGACCACGGCGCCTACGCCGCCGCCAACGCCTACCTCGACGCGCTCGCCGAGCACCGCCGCTCCCGCGGCCTGGCCGCGACCTCGGTGGTCTGGGGCATCTGGAGCGCGGCCGGCGGCGGGCTCGCCACCAGCGAGCTGGAGCAACAACTCCTGGAGCGCGGCATCCCGTTCATGGACCCGCGGCTCGCCGTCGCCGGCCTGCAGCGGGTGCTGGACGACGACGAGCGCACCGTGGTGGTCGCCGACGTGGACTGGGAGCGGTTCGTCCCGGTCTTCACCTCCGTCCGGCCCAGCCCGCTGATCTCCGAGATCCCCGAGGTGCGGGCCCTCGCCGCGGCCGCCGCCGAGGCCGGGCCGCCGGAGGGCGACGAGGCCGGCGCAGCGCTGCGGCGCGACCTCGCCGGCCGCACCGCGGCCGAGGCCCGGCGCACCCTGGTCGAGCTGGTGCGCCGGCACGCCGCCGACGTGCTCGGCCACGACTCGCCCGAGCAGGTGCGGGCCGACCGCCCCTTCCGCGAGCTGGGCTTCGACTCGCTGATCGCCGTGGAGCTGCGCAACCGGCTCAACGCGGCGACCGGACTGCGGCTGCGCACCACCGTGGTCTTCGACCACTCCTCCGCCGACGCGCTGGGCGAGGCCCTGCGGGTCGACCTGCTCGGCACCGCCGCGGACCGGGCCGCATCCGTGCTGCGCGAGGCGCCCGGCGACCCGGCGGAGCCGATCGCGGTCGTCGCGATGAGCTGCCGCTTCCCCGGCGGGATCGACGACCCGGACAAGCTCTGGCAGCTGCTGCTGGACGGCGGCGACGTGGTGGGGCCGATGCCCACCGACCGCGGCTGGGACCTCGCGGGCCTCTACCACCCCGATCCGGACCAGCCGGGCCGCTCGTACGTGCAGGAGGGCGGCTTCCTGTACGGCGCGGGCGACTTCGACCCCGGGTTCTTCGGGATCAGCCCGCGCGAGGCGGTGGCGATGGACCCGCAGCAGCGGCTGCTGCTGGAGACCTCCTGGGAGGCCCTGGAGCGGGCCGGGCTGGACCCGGCCGGGCTGCGCGAGAGCCGGACGGGCGTCTTCGTCGGCGTCAACTACCAGGACTACAGCTCGATCGCGGCCGGGGGCGCGCCGGACGCCTCCGAGGGGCACCTGGTGGCGGGCGCGGCGGCCAGCGTGGTCTCCGGCCGGGTCGCCTACACGCTGGGCCTGCAGGGCCCGGCCGTCACCGTCGACACGGCCTGCTCCTCCTCGCTGGTGGCGCTGCACCTCGCGGCGCAGGGGCTGCGCTCCGGGGACTGCTCGCTGGCGCTGGCCGGCGGCGTCGCGGTGATGGCCACACCCGGGGTGTTCGTCGGGTTCTCCCGCCAGCGCGGGCTGGCCGCCGACGGCCGGTGCAAGGCCTTCGGCGCGGCCGCCGACGGGATGGGCCTGGCCGAGGGCGCGGGCGTGGTCCTGCTGGAGCGGCTGTCGGACGCCCGGCGCAACGGGCACCCGGTGCTGGCGGTGCTGCGCGGCAGCGCGGTGAACCAGGACGGCGCCAGCAACGGGCTGTCCGCGCCGAACGGGCAGGCGCAGCAGCAGGTCATCCGGCAGGCGCTCGCCAACGCGGGCCTGACGGCGGCCGAGGTGGACGCGGTCGAGGCGCACGGCACCGGCACCACCCTGGGCGACCCGATCGAGGCCGACGCCCTGCTCGCCACCTACGGACAGGACCGCGACGCCGACCGCCCGCTCTGGCTCGGCTCCCTCAAGTCGAACATCGGCCACACCCAGGCGGCGTCCGGGGTGGCCGGGGTGATCAAGTCGGTGCTGGCGCTGCAGCACGGCGTGCTGCCGCGCACCCTGCACGCCGAGGACCGCACCCCGCACGTGGACTGGGCCTCCGGCGCGGTCGAGCTGCTGACCGAGGCCCGGGAGTGGCCGCCGACCGGGCGGCCGCGCCGGGTGGGCGTCTCCTCCTTCGGCTTCAGCGGCACCAACGTGCACGCGGTGCTGGAGCAGGCCCCGGCCGCCGAGCCGGTCGCACCGGGCGCCGAGCCGGTCACACCGGCCCCGGTGGACGGCGGCCTGCCGTGGCCGCTGTCGGCGAAGTCCGCCGAGGCACTGGCCGCCCAGGCCGGGCGGCTCGCCGAGCACCTGCGGACGGCCGGGCCCGAGCAGGCCGACGTCGCCCGCACGCTGGCCGGGCGCGGCGCGTTCGAGGAGCGGGCGGTGCTGCTCGGCGGCGACCGTACGGCGGGCCTGGCCGCACTCGCCGCCGGGGAGGTGTCCCCGGGCGTCCTGCGCGGGGTCGCCGACGCCGGCGGGCGGCGGGTGTTCGTGTTCCCCGGGCAGGGGGCGCAGTGGGCCGGCATGGCCGTCGAACTCCTCGACTCCAGCGAGGTGTTCGCCGCCTCCATGGCCGACTGCGAGGCCGCCCTCGCCCCGCACGTCGACTGGTCCCTCACCGACGTCCTGCGCACCCACGACCCCCTCGACCGCGTCGACGTCGTCCAACCCGCCCTCTTCGCCGTCATGGTCTCCCTCGCCACCCTCTGGGAATCCTGGGGCATCACCCCCGACGCCGTCCTCGGCCACTCCCAAGGCGAGATCGCCGCCGCCGTCGTCGCCGGCGCCCTCACCCTCGAAGACGGCGCCCACGTCGTCGCCCTGCGCAGCAAAGCCCTACGCCGCATCGAAGGACAGGGCGGCATGGTCTCCGTCGGCCGGCCGCTGGCCCTGGTCGAGGAGTTGATCGCGCCCTGGGGCGAGCGGCTGTCGGTGGCGGCCGTCAACGGGCCGTCGGCGGTGGTGGTCTCCGGCGAGACGGCCGCGCTCACCGAACTGCTGGCGGAGTGCGACCGCCTGGAGGTCCGGGCCCGCACCGTGCCGGTGGACTACGCCTCGCACTCGGCCCAGGTCGAGCTGATCCGCGAGGAGCTGGCCGAACTGCTGGGCGGCCTGCGCCCGGTGGCCGGGCGGCTGCCGCTGTTCTCCACCGTGGACGGCCACTGGGTGACCGGCGAGGAGCTGGACGGCGGCTACTGGTACCGCAACCTGCGCCGGACCGTCCGCTTCGACACCGCCGTACGGGCACTCGCCGAGGAGCACTACCAGGTGTTCCTGGAGGTCTCCCCGCACCCCGTGCTGACCCTGCCGGTGCTGGACGGCGCCGAGGCCGCCGGGGCGCCCGGCGTGCTGGCCACCGGCACCCTGCGGCGCGAGGAGGGCGGCCTCGCCCGCGCGCTCACCGCGGCCGGCGAACTCTGGGTGCGCGGTGTGCCGGTGGACTGGCCGGCGGTGCTCGCCGGCCGCGGCCGGCACCGGACCGACCTGCCCACCTACGCCTTCCAGCGGCAGCGCTACTGGCTGGACGGCGGCGGCGCCCGGCCGGGCGCGGACGACGGCGGCGACAGCGCGTTCTGGCAGCTCGTCGAAGGACCCGACCTGGCCGCGACCGCCCGCAGCCTCGCCGTGGACGCCGCCTCGCTCGGCGAGGTGCTGCCCGCGCTCAGCGCCTGGCGACGGCAGCGCCGGGAGAGCGACGCGCTGGACTCCTGGCGCTACCGCGTCCAGTGGCAGCAGGTGCCGCAGCCCGCGTCCGCCGCCCCGACCGGCCGTTGGCTGGTCGCCGTACCCGCCGGCTCCGCCGGGTCCGAGCGGGTCCTCGCCCCGGTGCGGGCGCTGACCGAGGGCGGCGCGGACGTCCGCGTCGTCGAGCTGCCCGACCGGGCGGCGGACCGCACGGTGCTGGCCGAGCTGCTGGCCGGGGCCGTCGCCGAACCCCCGGCCGGGGTGCTCTCCCTGCTGGCCCTGGCCGACGCCCCGCACCCGGCGCACCCCGCGCTGCCCACCGGGGCCGCCCTCACCCTGGCCCTGGTCCAGGCCCTGGGCGACCTGGACGTCGCGGCGCCGCTGTGGTGCGCCACCGGCGGCGCCGTCACCGTCGGCCTCGGCGACCCGCTGACCGCCCCGCACCAGGCCCTCGTCTGGGGCACCGGCATGGTCGCCGGGCTGGAGCACTCCGCCCGCTGGGGCGGCCTGGTCGACCTGCCGCCGGTGCTCGACGGGCGGGCGCTGGCGGCGCTGCGCGCCGTGCTGGCCGGGGCCACCGGCGAGGACCAGCTCGCGGTCCGCCCGGCCGGGCTGTACGCCCGCCGGCTGGTCCCGGCGCCCCGCCCGGCCGTGCCCGAGCGCACCTGGCGCCCGCGCGGCACCGTCCTGGTGACCGGCGGGACGGGTGCACTCGGCCCGCACATCGCCCGCTGGCTGGCCCGCGGCGGCGCCGAGCACCTCGTGCTGCCCGGCCGCCGCGGCGCCGACGTCCCCGGAGCGGCCGAACTCACCGCCGAACTGGCCGAACTGGGCACCCGGCTGAGCCTGCCCCGCTGCGACCTGGCGGACCGCGACGAGGTGGCCGCACTGCTGTCCGGGCTGGAGGAGCGCGGCGAGCCCGTCACGGCGGTCTTCCACGCCGCCGCCTACATCGAGCTGGCCCCGCTGGACGGCACCCCGATGGACTCCTTCGAACGGGTCGTCGCCGCGAAGGCCGCCGGCGCCGCCCACCTCGACGCCCTGCTCGACCGCGAGCTGGACGCCTTCGTGCTGTTCTCCTCGATCGCGGGCGTGTGGGGCAGCAGCAACCACGCCGCCTACTCCGCCGGCAACGCCTACCTGGACGCGCTCGCCGAGCACCGCCGCTCCCGCGGCCTCGGCGCCACCACCGTCGACTGGGGCGTCTGGAAGGCCGCCAACCCGTGGGCGGCGCGCGACACCGTGGACGACTCCGACTTCTACCGGGTGCAGCGCCAGGGCCTGCCGCTGATCGACCCCGAGCCCGCCGTGCTCGCGCTCCAGCACGCGCTGGACGACGACGAGACGGTGATCGCCCTGGCCGAGGTGGACTGGCCGCAGTTCGCCGCGGTGTTCACCTCGGTGCGGCCCAGCCGGCTGCTCGGCGGCATCCCCGAGGTCCGGGCGCTCACCGCCCCCGGCGCCGCGCCCGCCGCGACCCCCGCGGCCACCGTGCTGCGCGGCCGCCTGGCCGGCCTGCCGGAGGCCGAGCAGAGCCGGATCGTGCTCGCCCTGGTGCGCACGCACGCCGCCGAGGTGCTCGGGCACGGCTCCACGGACGCCGTCCCGGCCGGGCGCGCCTTCCAGGAGCTGGGCTTCGACTCGCTGACCGCCGTCGAGCTGCGCAACCGGCTGACCACCGCGAGCGGCCTGCGGCTCCCGGCCACCCTGGTCTTCGACTACCCGTCGGCGGGCGTACTCGCCGAGCACATCCGCTCGGCCGTGCTCGGCGAGCTCACCGGCCCGGCCGGGGCGGGCGCCGGAACGGCCGGCGAGCCCGACGAACCGGTCGCCATCGTCTCCATGGGCTGCCGGCTGCCCGGCGGCGTCCGCACCCCCGAGCAGCTCTGGCAGCTGCTGGTCGACCGCGGCGACGCCGTGTCCGGGTTCCCGGACAACCGCGGCTGGCCGCTCGACACCCTGTTCGACCCCGACCCGGACCGGCCCGGCACCTCCACCACCCGGCACGGCGGCTTCCTGCACGACGCGGGCGACTTCGACGCCGAGTTCTTCGGCATCTCGCCGCGCGAGGCGATCGCCATGGACCCGCAGCAGCGGCTGCTGCTGGAGACCTCCTGGGAGGCGATCGAACGGGCCGGCCTCGACCCGGTCGCCCTGCGCGGCACCAGCACCGGCGTGTTCACCGGCGTCAACTACCAGGACTACGCGGCGGCCGTCGCGCAGTCCGCCGAGAACGAGGGCCACCTGCTCACCGGCAGCGCCGCCAGCGTGGTCTCCGGCCGGGTCGCCTACACCCTCGGCCTGGAGGGTCCGGCGATCACCGTCGACACCGCCTGCTCGGCCTCCCTGGTGGCCCTCCACCTGGCCGCCCGGGCGCTGCGCGCCGGGGACTGCTCGCTGGCACTGGTCGGCGGCGTCGCGGTGATGTCCACGCCCGGAGCGATCGTCGGGTTCTCCCGGCAGCGGGGCCTCGCCGCGGACGGCCGCTGCAAGGCCTTCGCGGACGCCGCCGACGGGATGGGCATGTCGGAGGGCGCCGGCGTCCTGCTCGTCGAGCGGCTCTCCGACGCCCGGCGCAACGGGCACCCGGTGCTCGCCGTGCTGCGCGGCTCCGCCGTCAACCAGGACGGCGCCAGCAACGGCCTCTCCGCCCCGAACGGCCCCTCGCAGCAGCGGGTCATCCGGGCCGCGCTGGCCGACGCCGGGCTCACCGCCGCCGACGTCGACGTGGTCGAGGCGCACGGCACCGGGACGACCCTGGGCGACCCGATCGAGGCCCAGGCCCTGCTCGCCACCTACGGTCAGGACCGGCCGGAGCACCTCCCGCTGCTGGTCGGCTCGTTGAAGTCGAACATCGGGCACACCCAGGCCGCGGCCGGCGTCGCCGGGGTGATGAAGGCGGTGCTGGCGCTGCGCCACCGCACCGTCCCGGCGACCCTGCACGTCGACCGGCCGTCCGGCAAGGTCGACTGGACGCAGGGCGCACTGTCCCTGGTCACCGACGCCCGCCCGTGGCCCGAACTGGACCGGCCCGCACGCGCCGGGGTGTCCTCGTTCGGGATGAGCGGCACCAACGCCCACGTCATCCTGGAGGAGGCACCGCCCACCGAAGCCCCCGCACCGCCCGACCAGGACACCCCGCCGGCCGGCCCGGTGGCGTGGCTGCTCTCCGGCCGCACCCCGCAGGCCCTGGCCGACCGGGCCGAGCAGCTGCGCGAGCACCTGGACGGCGCGGACGCCGACCCGCTGGCGGTGGCCCGCACCCTGGCCGGGCGGACGGCGTTCGCCCACCGCGCGGTGCTGGTCGGCGGACCGGAGCAGCTCCGCGCCGCCCTGGTCGGCGGCACCGCCCACCGGGTGGAGGGCCGGGACGCCGGGGACGGCCGGACGGTGTTCGTCTTCCCCGGCCAGGGCTCCCAATGGGCCGGCATGGCCGCCGAACTCCTCGACACCGAACCCGTCTTCGCCCAACGCATCACCGACTGCGAGACCGCCCTCACCCCCCACGTCGGCTGGTCGCTCACCGAACTCCTCCGCAGCCAGGCGCCATTGGACCGGGTCGACGTCATCCAACCCGCCCTGTTCGCCGTCATGGTCTCCCTCGCCGCACTCTGGCAGCACCACGGCATCCACCCCGACGCCGTCATCGGCCACTCCCAAGGCGAAATCGCCGCAGCCGTCGTCGCCGGCGCCCTCACCCTCGAAGACGGCGCCCGCATCGCCGCCCTGCGCAGCCAAGCCCTGCGCAGCCTCGAAGGCCAGGGCGGCATGACCAGCATCAACCTCCCCCAGGCCGACACCGAACAACTCATCGCCCCCTGGGCACCCGACCTCACCATCGCCGCCCTCAACTCCCCCCACACCACCGTGGTCTCCGGCACCGTCGAAGCCCTCGCCGCCCTCCACACCCACTGCACCACCCACGACATCCGCCACCGCCCCATCGACGTCGACTACGCCTCCCACTCCCCCCAAGTCGACCAACTCCAGCAGCAGTTGAACCAACTCCTCACCGTCGACGCCACCACCCCCCGCATCCCCATGCTCTCCACCGTCACCGGCACCTGGCTCACCACCCCGCCCGACACCGCCTACTGGTACACCAACCTCCGCCAACCCGTCCTCCTCGCACCAGCCCTGGAGAAACTCCACCAAGCCG
Organism: Kitasatospora sp. NPDC004745; assembly: GCF_042873275.1. Classification (NCBI taxonomy): domain Bacteria; kingdom Bacillati; phylum Actinomycetota; class Actinomycetes; order Kitasatosporales; family Streptomycetaceae; genus Kitasatospora; species Kitasatospora sp. NPDC004745. The sequence continues at coordinate 15,773 of NZ_JBIALK010000003.1, forward strand.
GCCACACCACCTACATCGAAACCACCCCCCACCCCGTCCTCACCATCACCATCGAGGAAACCCTCGACACCGCCACCGCCATCCCCACCCTCCGCCGCCACGAAGGCCACCGCACCCGGTACCTCACCTCCCTCGCCCACGCCTGGACCCACGGACTCCCCGTCGACTGGAGCGAGTTCGTCGGCGAGGGGGCCCGGGCGGAGCTGCCGACGTACCCGTTCCAGCGGCGTACGTACTGGGCCCAGCCGAAGCCCGGAGGCGGCGGCGACGTGAGCGCTGCGGGGCTCGGCAGTACGGGGCACCCGCTGGTGGGCGCGGCCGTCGAGATCGCCGACACCGGCGAGACCCTCCTCACCGGCCGCCTCTCCCTCCACACCCACCCCTGGCTCGCCGACCACACCGTCAACGGCACCACCCTCCTCCCAGGCACCGCCTTCCTCGAACTCGCCCTCCGCACCGCCGACGAAACCGACACCCCCCACCTCCACGAACTCACCCTCCAAACCCCCCTCCTCCTCCCACCCACCACCCCCGTCCACCTCCAGATCCGCACAGGCGCCCCCGACCCCACCGGACACCGCGCCCTGGACATCCACTCCCGGCCGGAGGGCTCGACCGGACCGTGGACGCCGCACGCCACCGGTGTCCTGGCGCCCGAACCGGCTGCTCCGGCACCGGAGTCGGCGGACCGACCGTGGCCGCCGGCCGGTGCGGTGCCCGTCCCGGTCGAGGGGCTGTACGAGCGCTTCGAGTCCTTCGGCTACGGCTACGGCCCCGCGTTCCAGGGGCTGACGGCGGCCTGGCGGCTCGGCGACGAGGTCTTCGCCGAGGTGCGGCTGCCGCAGGACCAGCACGGCCAGGCGGCCGCGTTCGGCCTGCACCCGGCGCTGCTGGACGCGGCCCTGCACGGCCTGTGGCTGGTGCCCAGGGACGGTGCGGAGCAGCGGGAGGAGCCGGGGAAGGCCCGGCTGCCGTTCTCCTGGACCGGGGTCCGGCTGCACGCCTCCGGGGCGACCTCGCTGCGGGTGCGGCTGGGCTACGACGCCACCGGATCGGTCTCGGTCGAGGCCGCCGATCCGCAGGGGCGCCCGGTCGCCTCGGTGGACGCGCTGGTGATCCGGCCGGTCGAGCTGGACGCGCTGCGCGCCGCCGGCAGCGGGCTGGGCGACTCGCTGTTCCGCCTGGAGTGGCAGCCCGTCTCCCCGGTGGCGGCCGACGGGCCCTGCGCGGGCATCGTGCTGGGCGAGGAGCTCCCCCGGGACGCCTCGACGGCCGTGCTGGTCCGCTGCGAGCGGGCCGGGCAGTCCGGTCCGGCCGCGGTGCGGGCCGCGCTGGCGGAAGCCCTGCAGCTGCTCCAGACCTGGCTGGCGGACGAGGACCGGGCCGACTCGACGCTGCTCGTCGCGACCTCCTCGGCGGTCGCGACGGGCCCGTCCGAGGGGGTGGCCGACCTGGCGGCGGCCGCCGTGCGGGGCCTGGTCCGCTCCGCGCAGTCCGAGCACCCGGACCGGATCGTGCTGGTCGACACCGACGACCCGGACGGCCTGGCCGCGCTGGCGCCGTCCCTGGCCGCGCTGCGCGAACCGCAGCTCGCCGTCCGCGGCGGCGCCGTCCTGGCCGCCCGGCTGGTGCGGGCCCCGGTCCCCGAGCCGCGGCCGTTCACGCCCGCGGAAGGCGGCACGGTGCTGGTGACCGGTGCCGGCGGGGTGCTGGGCTCCCTGGTGGCCCGGCACCTGGTCACCGCGCACGGCGTGCGGCACCTGCTGCTGGCCGGCCGGCGCGGCTCCGGGGATCCGGCGGCCGTCGCGCTCGCCGCCGACCTGGGCGCGCTGGGCGCCGAGGTGACGGTGGCGGCCTGCGACGTCGCCGACCGCGAATCGGTGCGGGCCCTGCTGGCCGCCGTCCCGCCGGCGCACCCGCTGACGGCGGTGGTGCACTCGGCCGGGGTGCTGGACGACGGCGTGATCGGCTCGCTCACCCCCGAGCGGCTGGACACCGTCCTGCGCCCCAAGGTGGACGCGGCGCTGCACCTGCACGAGCTGACCCGCGATCTGGACCTCGCCGCCTTCGTGCTGTTCTCCTCGGCGGCCGGGACGTTCGGCAGCGCCGGACAGGGCGGCTACGCGGCGGCCAACGCCTTCCTCGACGCGCTCGCCCAGCAGCGCCGGGCGGCCGGTCTGGCCGGGCAGTCGCTGGCCTGGGGCCTGTGGGAGCAGCGCAGCGCCCTGACCGGCACGCTGGACGCCACCGACCTGCGCCGGCTCGACCGGGGCGGCGTCGCGGCGATCTCCGCCGAGGAGGGCCTGGCGCTGTTCGACGCCGCCCTCGGCTCGGCGGACGCCCTGCTGCTGCCGGTGCGGATGGACCTGGCCCGGCTGCGGGCCGGCTCCGGGCCGGACGGGGTGCCGGCGCTGTTCCGGCGGCTGGTGCGCGGTGCTCCGCGCCGGGCGGCGGCCGCGGCGGACGCCGCCGAGGCCGACTCGCTGCGCCGGCGCCTCACCCTGCTGGGCGCGCAGGACCGCGAGGCGGCCGTGGTGGAGCTGGTGCGGGCCCGGGTGGCGGAGGTGCTCGGCCACGACGGCCCGGAGGCCGTCGACCCGGAGCGCGCCTTCAAGGAGGTCGGCTTCGACTCGCTGACCTCGGTCGAGCTGCGCAACCGGCTGAAGGCGGTCACCGGGCTGCGGCTGCCCGCGACGCTGGTCTTCGACCACCCGAGCCCGGTCGCCGTCGCGGCGTACCTGGTGGAGCGGCTGGTCCCGGCCGGGGAGCAGCCGCCCGCGGCGCCCGCCGGGCGGGATCCGGAGCTGCGCCGGCTGCTGGCCGGCATCCCGCTGGACCGGCTGCGGGAGGCCGGACTGCTGGACCGGCTGCTGGCACTGGCCGGGCCGGGCGGCACCGGCTCCGCGCCGGGCGCCGGCGGCCCCACCGACGCCGACACCTCGCCGGGCGCCGGGATCGCGTCCATGGACGTCCAGGAGCTGGTCCGGATGGCCCTGGACGGCGACCGTGCCTGACGCCCCCCGCCCCCTGCCGGAGACCGAACGGAGCACCATGCACACCGACCAGGTGGTCGAGGCCCTGCGGGCGTCGCTGCTCGCCAACGAACGGCTGCGGGAGGAGAACCGGGCGCTCGCCGCACGGGCCGCGGAGCCCGTCGCGATCGTCGCGATGAGCTGCCGCTTCCCCGGCGGCGTGCGCTCCCCGGAGGACCTGTGGGAGCTGCTGCTGGACGGACGGGACGCGGTGACCGGCTTCCCGGCCGACCGGGGCTGGGACGTCGAGGGGCTGTTCGACCCGGACCCGGACGCGCCCGGCACCTTCTACACCCGGCACGGCGGGTTCCTGCACGACGCCGCCGAGTTCGACCCGGGCTTCTTCGGGATCTCGCCGCGCGAGGCGCTGGCGATGGACCCGCAGCAGCGGCTGCTGCTGGAGACGGCCTGGGAGGCCGTGGAGCGGGCGGGCATCGACCCGCTGTCGCTGCGCGGAAGCGCCACCGGGGTGTACGCGGGCGTGATGTACAACGAGTACTCGGCGCGGCTGACCAGCATCCCGGCGGAGCTGGAGGGCTTCCTCGGCACCGGCAGCGTCCCGAGCATCGCCTCCGGGCGGGTGGCGTACACGCTGGGCCTGGAGGGCCCGGCGGTGACCCTGGACACCGCCTGCTCGTCCTCGCTGGTGGCGATCCACCTGGCCTGCCAGGCGCTGCGGGCCGGCGAGATCGGGCTGGCGCTGGCGGGCGGGGTGACGGTGATGTCGACGCCCGGCCTGTACGTGGGGTTCAGCCGGCAGCGCGGGCTGGCGCCGGACGGGCGCTGCAAGTCCTTCGCGGACGGCGCGGACGGCGCCGGCTTCGGCGAGGGCGTCGGCCTGCTGCTGCTGGAGCGGCTCTCCGACGCCCGCCGCCACGGGCACCCGGTGCTGGCCCTGGTGCGCGGCTGCGCCGTCAACCAGGACGGCGCCAGCAACGGGCTCACCGCCCCCAACGGCCCCTCCCAGCAGCGCGTCATCCGGGCCGCCCTCGCCGACGCCGGACTCACCGCCGCCGACGTCGACGCCGTCGAGGCGCACGGCACCGGCACCCGCCTCGGCGACCCGATCGAGGCCCAGGCGATCCTCGCCACCTACGGGCAGGACCGCCCCGCCGACCGGCCGCTGCTGCTCGGCTCGCTCAAGTCCAACCTGACGCACACCCAGGCCGCCGCCGGCGTCGGCGGGGTGATCAAGACGGTGCTGGCGATGGCGCACGGGGTGCTGCCGAAGAGCCTGCACCTGGACCGGGCCTCCACCCAGGTGGACTGGTCGGACGGGGCGGTGGAACTGCTCACCGAGGCCCGGCCGTGGCCGGAGACCGGCCGCCCGCGGCGGGCCGGCGTCTCCTCCTTCGGTGCCAGCGGCACCAACGCCCACGTGGTGCTGGAGTCCTGCCCGTTCTCTGCCGACGGGGAGACCGGGCCTGGCCCGGCACGGACCGACGGACCGGCCGCCTGGCTGCTGTCGGCCCGCACCCCGGCCGCCCTCCGTGCGCAGGCCGCCCGCCTGCGCGCCCGGCTCGGCGGAGACCCCGACGGAACCGCCGCCGAGGGCACGCGGGCCGTCGGCCGGGCGCTGGCGCTCGGGCGCCCGGCCTTCGCCGAGCGGGCGGTGCTGGTGGGTGAGGACCGGGCGGAGCTGCTGGCGGCCCTGGCCGCGCTCGCCGAGGACGACGCCGCTCCCGCCGCCGTCCGGGGCACCGCCCCCCAGGGCTCCCGCCGCCCGGTCTTCGTCTTCCCCGGCATGGGCGCCCAGTGGCCCGGCATGGCGGCCGAACTGCTCGACTCCTCAACGGAGTTCGCGGCCCGGATGGCCGACTGCGAGCGGGCCATGGAGCCGTACCTGGATTGGTCGGTGACGGCCGCGCTGCGCACCGGGGACCCGCTGGAACGGGTCGAGGTGCTCCAGCCCGTGCTGTTCTCCGTCATGGTGTCGCTGGCCGCGGTGTGGATCGCGCACGGGGTGCGCCCGGCCGCCGTGGTCGGCCACAGCCAGGGCGAGGTGGCGGCCGCCTGCGTCGCCGGGCTGCTGTCCCTGGAGGACGCGGCCCGGGTGGTGGCGCTGCGCAGCCGGGCCCTGGCCGGGACGGGCGGCGACAGCGCCATGGCGACGGTGATGCTGCCCGCCGAGGAGCTGACCGCCCGGCTGGCCCCGTACGGGGGCGCGGTGTCGCTCGCCGCGGTGAACGGCCCCCGGGTGGCGGTGGTCGCGGGCGAGGCCGGGCCGGTCGACCGCCTCCAGCAGGAGCTCGGCGAGGAGGGCGTGCTGACCTGGCGGATGCCCGTCGACTACGCCTCGCACTCGGCCGCCGTGGACGCGCTGCGCGAGGGGCTGCACGCCGACCTCGACGGGATCGTGCCGCGGGCCGGGACCGTCCCGATGGTCTCCACCGTGGACGGCGGCCCGGTCCGGGCCGGCGACCTCACCCCGGACTACTGGTTCCGCAACCTGCGCGGCACCGTCCGCTTCCACGCCGCCGTGCAGGAGCTGCTGACCGCCGGGCACCGCACCTTCCTCGAGGTCAGCCCGCACCCGACGCTCACCTTCGGCATCGAGGACGCCGTGGCGGACGCGGCCGCCGACGAGGCCGTGGTGCTCGCCACCCTCCGGCAGGGCGACGGCGGGCCCCGCCGGCTGCTGCTGGCCCTCGCCGAGGCGCACGTGCAGGGCCTGGCGGTCGACTGGCGGCCGGTCTTCGCCGACCTGCCGGCCCGGCCCCTCGCGCTGCCGACGTACCCGTTCCAGCGGCAGCGCTACTGGCTGGACGCGCCGCCGGCCGGCGGCGACCCGGCCTCCGCCGGGCAGCTCGCGCTCGGGCACCCGCTGCTCACCGCGCTGGTCGAACAGCCCGACGGCGAGGGGGTGCTGTGCACCGGGCGGCTGTCCCTGGCGACGCAGCCGTGGCTGGCCGACCACGCCGTCTCGGGCACCGTGCTGCTGCCGGGCGTCGCCTACCTGGAGCTGGCCGCCTCGGTCGGCGCCCGGCTGGGCTGCCCGCTGGTGGAGGAGCTGACGCTGGCCGCGCCGCTGGTGCTGCCGGACCAGGGCGGCGCCGTGCAGCTGCGGCTCACGGTGGGCGGTCCGGACGGGCAGGGGCGCCGCCCGGTGGAGTTGCACTCCAGGGCCGAGGACGGCGCCGCAGGGCCGTGGCGGCGGCACGCGGGCGGCCTGCTCGCCCCGGCCGGCGAGCCCGTCGACGACCCGGCCGACGACCCGACCGACGGACCGAGCACCGAACGGGCCCGGGCGCAGGCCGACGAACCGGACCGGGGCGCCTGGCCGCCGGTCGGCGCCGTCGCCCTGCCCGTCGACGACTGCTACCGCGGCTTCGAGGCCCGGGGCATCGACTACGGGCCCGCGTTCCGCGGGCTGCAGGCAGCCTGGCGGCGCGGGGACGAGGTGTTCGCCGAGGTCGCCCTGCCCGGCCCGGTCGCGCCGCAGGCCGGCTTCGCCGTCCACCCGGCCCTGCTGGACGCCGCCCTGCAGACCGTCGGTCTGCGCGCGGACCGGCCGGGCGCCGAGGCGGGCGGAGTGCCGCTGCCGTTCTCCTGGCAGCGGGTGAGCGTCACCCGCAGCGAGGAGCCGGTGCTCCGGGTCCGGCTGGCCCCGGACGGCGCGGACGCCGTGTCGGTGCGGATCACCGACCCGACCGGGCGGCCGGTGGCCGAGGTCGGCTCGCTGGTGATGCGCACCGCCTCCTTCGACGCGCTGCGCACCCCGTCCCGGTCGATGTTCGAACTGGCCTGGACGCGGCTCGCCGCCACCCCGGCGCCCGTCCCGCGCTGGGCGACGGCCGGGCCGGTGGACGACGCGCCGACGGCCGGGCCGGTGGACGACACCGCGGCCGGGCTGCTGCCGGACGGGCCGGTCGCCGCGGCACCGCAGCTGACGCTGTTGCCCTGCCCGCCGGTGGCGCCCGACGCCGCGCCCGCGGAGCTGCTCGCGGCGGTGGGCCGGGTGCTCACCGCCGTGCAGGAGCACCTCGCCGACCCGGCGGCCGCCGCCGCCCCGCTGGTGGTGCTCACCCGCGGCGCCGTCGACCACGGCACGACCGACCCGGTGGACCTCGCCGGCGCGGCCGTCTGGGGGCTGCTGCGCAGCGCCCAGCTCGAACACCCGGGCCGGTTCGTCCTGCTGGACACCGACGGGCCCGCCGGGACGGCCGCGGCCCTGGCCACCGCCCTCGACGGCGCGGAGCCGCAGCTCGCCGTGCGCGGCGGCGTGCTGTCCGCCCCCCGGCTGGTGCGAGCCGCCGTCCCCGGGCCGGAGGCGCCCGCCGCCGAGCGCTTCGACCCGGCCGGCACGGTGCTGCTCACCGGCGGGGGCGGCACCCTGGCCGGGCTGGTCGCCCGGCACCTCGTCGCCGAACACGGTGTCCGCCACCTGCTGCTGCTCGGCCGCCGGGGCGCCGACGCCCCGGGCCTGCCGGAGCTGGTGGCCGAGCTCACCGCCGCGGGCGCCGAGGTGACGGTGGCGGCCTGCGACGTGACGGACCGCCGGCGCCTGGCCGAGGTGCTGGCCGGTGTCCCGGACGACCACCCGCTGCGCGCGGTGGTGCACACCGCCGCGGTCCTGGACGACGGCGTCCTGGAGTCGCTCACCCCGCAGCGGCTGGCCACCGTCCTCGGCCCGAAACTGGAGGGCGCCCGCCTGCTGCACGAGCTGACCGCCGACGCCGGGCTCACCGCCTTCGTCGTCTTCTCCTCGGCCGCCGGCGTCTTCGGCAGCCCCGGCCAGGCCTCCTACGCGGCCGCCAACGCCTGCCTGGACGCACTGATGGCCCTGCGCCGCCGGCAGGGACTGCCCGGCCGGTCGCTGGCCTGGGGCCTGTGGGAGCAGCGCAGCACGCTCACCGCCGACCTGGCCGGGCCCGAGCTGGAGCGGATCGCCCGCGCCGGAGCGGGCGCGCTGCCCACCGACGAGGCGCTCGCCCTGTTCGACGCCGCGCTGGGCGGCGCCGCCACCACGGCCGTCCCGGTGCGCCTGGAACTGCCGTCGGCCGCCGACGGTCCCGTCCCGCCCCTGCTGCGGGCCCTGGTGCGGCCCGTACCCGGCGGCGCGGGCACGACGGCGGGCGGCACGGCGGGCGGCAGCCGCGAGGACGGCGACGAGCTGCGCCGACGGCTCGCCCGGGCCGACGGGCCGGAGCGGGCGGCCCTGCTGCTCGACCTGGTGCGGCGCCGGGCGGCCGCGGTGCTCGGCCACCCGGACGCGGACGCGGTGTCCACCGGGACGGCCTTCCTGGCCATGGGCTTCGACTCGCTGACCGCGGTCGAGCTGCGCAACCGCCTCGCCGACGCGACCGGCCTGCGGCTGCGCCCCACCCTGGTCTTCGAGGCGGGCACCCCGGAGCGGCTGGCCAGTCGCCTGCTGGACGCCCTGGCCGACGGCGGACCGCAGCGGGACACCCGGCACGGGGACGAGCCCTCCGCCGACCGGACGGCCGGCGGCACCGACCCGGTCGCGGCGCTGTTCCGGCAGGCCTGCGCACAGGGCCGGATCGACACCGGGATCGCCCTGCTCGGCACCGCCGCGGCCCTGCGCCCGGCGTTCTCCTCCGGCGAGGCGCTGCTGGCCTCCGGCGACGGCCCGGCGCCGCTGCGGCTGGTCGAACCGCCGCAGGGCCCCCCGGCCCGGCCGGAGCTGGTCTGCTTCGGCTCGATCGTGGCGCTCGGCGGCGCGCACCAGTACGCCCGCTTCGCCGCGCTGTTCCGCGGCCGGCACGGCGTCAGCGCCCTGGACGCGCCCGGGTTCGCGGCCGCCGAACCGCTGCCGGACCGGATGGCCGCGCTGGTCGGCTTCCAGGCCGCGGCGGCGCTGGCGGCAGCCGGGGGCCGGCCACTCGTCCTGCTCGGCTCGTCCTCCGGCGGCACCCTGGCCCACGCGGTGGCGGCCCGGCTGGAGGAGCTGGGCACACCGGCGGCGGCCGTCGTCCTGCTGGACACCTACCTGTCGGGGGACGCCGCGATGACGCAGTTCGAGGACGTCCTGGTGGGCGGCATGTTCGAACGCGAGGACCGGGCCGCGCCGATGGACGGCGCCCGGCTGACCGCGATGGGCCGCTACTTCCAGCTGCTGGACGACTGGCGGCCGCCCGCGATCGGGGCCCCGGTGCTGCTGGTCCGGGCGTCCAGCCCGCTGGCCGAGCCGGCACCGGACAGCACCGTCGACTGGCGGGCGTCCTGGCCCGGCGCGCACACCGTGCTGGACGTCCCGGGCGACCACTGGTCGCTGATGGAGGAACACGTGGAGACCACCGGCAAGACCGTGCAGGACTGGCTGGACGCCGTCCTCGCCGGCACCGGCAACGAAGAGGGGAAGGGCGCATGACGTCGACACCACGGCCCACCGAGCGGCTGGTCGTCCTGGGAGCGGGGGTGATGGGCACCGGCATCAGCACCCTGGCGCTGGGCCACGGCGTCTCCGTCACCCTGGTCGACACCGACCCGGACCAGCTGGCCCGGGCGGAGCACGGGATCGCGGACGGCCTGCGGCTGGCCCAGCTGATGGGCCGGCTGCCCGCCGACACCGAACCGGGCACCCTGCTGACCACCGGGTCGGCGCAGCACGTCGCCGGGGCGAGCGCCGTGATCGAGGCGGTCACCGAGGACGCCGCGCTCAAGGCCCGGCTGCTCGCCGAGGTCTCCTCGGCCGTCCGCCCGGGGACGCTGCTGATCTCCAACACCTCGTCCATCCCGATCGACGAGCTGGCCGACGCCGTGGCCCGCCCGGCCGACCTGCTCGGCACCCACTTCATGAACCCGCCGAGCCTGATCAGGACGGTCGAGGTGGTCCGCGGCGCCCGGACCGGGGACGCCGCGATGGCCGCCGTCGACGACCTGCTCGGCGCCCTCGGCCGCGAGCGGGTGGTGGTCCGGGACTCCCCCGGCTTCGTCACCAGCCGCATCCTGCACCCGATGATCAACACGGCCGCGCGGGTGGTCCAGCAGGGCACCGCGAGCGTCGAGGCGGTGGACGCCCTCATGCAGGGCTGTCTCGGCCACCCGACCGGGCCCCTGCGCACCGCCGACCTGATCGGCATCGACAACCTGGTCGACTCGCTCCTGGTGCTGCTGGAACGCACCGGCGACGAGAGCTGCCGCCCCTGCGACCTGCTGCTGGACAAGGTCCGCGCGGGCACGCTCGGCCGCAAGAGCGGCGCGGGCTTCTACACCTACGAGGAGGACATGCGATGACCGCCGCTGCCAACACGAACCCCGGCCCGCTCGGGCCCACCGACGACGAGACCGTGCAGAAGGAGCTGCTGCGCTTCCTGGAGTCCCGGACCAGGACGTCCTGGCTGCCCGACACCGACCTGTTCGGCGACGGCGGGCAGTCCTCGCTGTTCGCCATGGAACTGGTGGTGCACCTGGAGAAGTCCTTCGGCATCAGCATCCGCGGCGCCAACCTGCGCCTGGAGAACTTCCGCACCGTCACGGTGATGACCGCGATGGTCCGCCGCCTCCAGCAGGCCGCCGGGGCGCAGCATGGCTGACGCCCTGGCCATCGCGGCCGCCACGGTCCGCGACCGGATCGGCGACCGGGCCGGTGGGTGGGACCTCGCCGGAGTCCTCCCGCTGCCGCTGCTGCGCGAGCTGGGCGCCGCCGGCGTGCTGTGCGCCCAGCTCCCTGAGGCCTTCGGCGGGCTCGGCCTGAGCAGCCTGCAGAACGGCGAACTCACCGCCGGGACCGGCCGGCTGTGCAGCTCGGTGCGCAGCGTGCAGACCTCACAGGGCATGGCGGCCTGGACGGTGCAGCGCTTCGGGCTGCCCGAGCAGCAGCGCGCCTGGCTGCCCGACCTCGCCTCGGGCCGGCTCGCGGCGGTCGGCTTCAGCGAGACCGGGGCGGGCAGCGACCTCGCGGCGATGGCCACCACCGTCCGGCGCAGCGGCGACGAACTGGTGGTGGACGGGCACAAGCGGTGGATGACCGCCGCCCGCTACGCCGACCTGCTGGTGGTGTTCGGCCGCTACGAGGACGGCGCCGCCGCCGTCCTGGTGCCCGCGGACGCGCCGGGGGTGCACGTGGAGCCGGTCGCCGACCCGATGGGCTGCCGGGCGGCCGGCCACGCCGACGTCCGGCTGGACGGGGTGCGGCTGCCCGCCGGGCGGCTGCTCGGCGGGTCGGCGCTGCCGCTGCCCCTGCTGGTGACGACCGCCCTGGCGTACGGCCGGATGTCGGTGGCCTGGGGCTGCGTCGGGATCCTGCGGGCCTGTCTGGAGGCGGCGTCCCGGCACGCCGCCACCCGCGAGCAGTTCGGGCAGCCGATCGGCCGCCACCAGCTGGTGGCCGGGCACCTGGCCGACCTGCTGGTCGCGGAGCAGGTCGCGACCCGGGTCTGCGAGCACGCCTCGCGCTGCTGGGACGCCGGCTCGGCCGAGCAGGTCATCGCCACCGTGCTGGCCAAGCAGGTCGCCTCGGAGCAGGCCGCCCGGGCCGCGGCGACCGCCGTGCAGGTGCTGGCCTCGGCCGGCGCCCGGGACGGCGGGGTCGCGGCGCGGGCGTACCGCGACGCCAAGCTGATGGAGATCATCGAGGGCAGTAGCGAGCTGTGCCGGCTGCTGCTGGCCGACCACGCGCTGGCCGTCGCACCGAGGGGGGAGGAAGGGTGAGCGCACCGATCGTCAAGACCGTCAAGTGCCTGGTCTGGGACCTGGACGACACGCTCTGGCGGGGCACCCTGCTGGAGGACGGCGAGGTGGAGCTGGCGGAGGGGATCCGCCGGGTCGTGGTCGAGCTGGACGCCCGCGGCATCCTGCAGTCGGTGGCCAGCAAGAACGACCACGACCTGGCCTGGGCGAAGCTCGAACAGCTCGGCCTCGCCGAGTACTTCGTGCTGCCGCAGATCGGCTGGGGGACGAAGTCGGAGTCGGTGCGGCGGATCGCGGAGCGGCTGCGGTTCGCCCCGGGGACCATCGCCTTCGTGGACGACCGCGCCGCCGAGCGCGCCGAGGTCGCCTTCCACCTGCCCGAGGTGCGCTGCTACCCGGCCGAGGAGGCCGCGCAGCTGGCGGAGCTGCCGGAGTTCAGCCCCGCGGTGGTCACCGCGGACGCCCGGCGGCGCCGGGAGATGTACCAGGCCGGCTTCCGCCGGGACGAGGAACGGGCCGACTCCGAAGCCCCGGACGCGGAGTTCCTGCGCTCGCTGGAGCTGGAGCTGCGGATCGGCCGGGCCACCGGGGAGGACATCTCCCGGGTCGAGGAACTCACCCTGCGCACCAGCCAGATGAACGCGACCGGCGTGCACTACTCGGACCGGCGGCTGCGCGAGCTGCTCACCGATCCCGACCACGAGGTGCTGGTGGCCAGCATGGCCGACCGCTTCGGGCCGCACGGCGCGGTCGGCGTGCTGCTGGTGGAGCGGCTGCCGGAACGCTGGCACCTCAAGCTGCTCGCCACCTCCTGCCGGGTGGTCAGCTTCGGGGCGGGCACGACGGTGCTGGACTGGCTGATCGACCGGGCGGCCGCCGCCGGGGTCCATCTGACGGCGGACTTCCGGGCCACCGAGCGCAACCGGATGATGGAGATCGCGTACCGCTTCGCCGGGTTCGAGGAGCAGGACTGCGGATGCACCGGGGGCGGCGCGCAGCGGGCCGGGGAGGTTCCGGACGCGGCTGGGGCTCCGGCCGTGGGGGCTTCGGACCCGACGGAGGCTCCGGACCCGACGGAGGCTCCGGACCCGGCAGGAGCTCCGGACCCGGCAGGAGCTTCGGCCGCGGGGGCCGAGGGCGGTGTGCAGGTGCTGCACCTGGTGCCCTCGCCGCGTCCCGGTTCGCCGACGGTCCGCCTGATCGCGCCGGACCTCGCCGCCGGGCGCACCGCGGGCGACCGGGCGACCGCGCCCTGACCGCCGTGCAGCCGGGCGGCGCGGCGCCGGGCGCTGCGGTGCCGGGCGGACGGCCCCGTCGGGGGTCGCCGCCCGGCACCCCGGGCTCACGGCTTCTTGCGGACCAGCGTGATGCCGTCGGCGACGGCCAGCAGCGAGATGTCCACCCGGTCGTCGGTGTGCAGCGCGGCGTTCAGCTCCCGGACGCCGAGGGTGTCCTGGTCCTGCGCGGCCGGATCGGCGACCCGCCCGAAGTACAGCGTGTTGTCCACCACCAGCAGGCCGCCGGGCCGCAGCAGCGGCAGCGACTCCTCGTAGTAGCGCAGGTAGTTGGCCTTGTCGGCGTCGACGAACACCAGGTCGAAGGACTCCGGTCCGCGTTCGGCCCGGAGCGTAGCCAGCGTCTCGACGGCGTCGCCGATCCGCAGGTCGATCCGGTCGGCGACCTTGGCCTGCTCCCAGTAGACGGCTCCGATGTCGGGCCAGCGGTCGGTGATGTCACAGGTCACCAGCTCCCCGCCGGGCGGCAGGGCGCGGGCCATGCAGAGCGTGCTGTAACCGGTGTAGGTGCCGATCTCCAGGATCGCCCGGGCACCGGTCAACCCCACCAGGAGAGCGAGCAGTTGTCCTTCCTCGGCCATCACCTGCAGGGCCTCGCCGCCCGGCAGCTCGGCGGTCTCGGCCCGCAGCGCGGCCAGCAGCGGGTCGTCCCTGAGCGAGTTCCGCCTGATGTAGTCGAAGAGTTCCTGCGTGGGTGTCACCTGCTGGGCCATGGCTCTCCTTGTCCGGGGTGCTCGTTGTGGCTGTCGTCCTGGCTGGGGTGCTCGTGCGGGTCCGGACTGCTGGTCCTCGGGGCGCGTCGCCCTGCCCGCGGTCCGGCCCCGCACCGTGGTGCCGACGCTCCGGCGCGGCACCGGGCCGCCGCCCGTCCGGCGCTACGTCGGGTTCCCGCCCGTCCGGCGCTACGTCGCGCTGCCGACGGTCCGGCCGAGCATCGACCGCAGCCGGTGGCCGACCGGGTTGAGCCCGGCGGTGGCGGCCAGCTCCAGCGCGGACCTGAGGTTGGCCTGCTCGGCGTGCCACCAGTCCACGGTGCTGGGGTGCGGTTCCCAGGGGCCGAACGCCGGGCCGTGCACCCGGCCCACCGTGCCCTGGCCGCCGGGCGGGGCGAGCGAGTCCTCGGCCATCCGCAGGTAGCCGCTGAGCAGCCGGCGCAGGGTCTCCGTCCGGCGCTCGGGCGGGTCCTCGGCCTCGGCCCGCTCCCGGGCGTAGGCGCGCAGCAGGTGGTCCAGGTGGTAGCGGCCGCAGCCGCGGTCGTGCAGCAGGTGGGCGTCGGCGAGGGCCTCCAGGACGGCCTCCGCGGTGTCGACCTGGCAGTCCAGCAGGCCCGCGACGATGCCGGCGTCGGTGTGTTCGGCACCGATGGCGCCCAGCATCCGGAAGACGGCGGCCGGGTCGGGCAGCGCCGGCCGGTCCCGGGAGTCACCCTGCAGGCTCCGGTAGCCGCTCTCCAGTCCGACCCGGACGCCGAGGTCGCCGACCCGCAGCTCGTCCAGCAGGTGCGCGGAGCGGGCCAGCCGGGCGGCCAGCCGGCCGAGGTCCCAGTTCGGGCGGCCCAGGTAGCGGGCGCCGACGATGCGGACGGCGAGCGGGAGGCCGGAACACCGGCGGACGACGGCGCGGGCCGCGTGCGGCTCGGCCTCGACGCGCCGGCGGCCGACGATGGAGCCGAGCAGGTCCAGGGAGGCCGGCTCGTCCAGCGGTGCCAGGGCGATGGTGCGCGCGCCGTCCAGGTCGGCGAGCCGGTGCCGGCTGGTGACGACCACCCGGCCGGCCCGACAGCCGGGGAGCAGCGGGCGGACCTGGGCCGCGCTGCTCGCGTCGTCGAGCACCACCAGGACCCGGCGGTCGGCGGTGAGCGAGCGGTAGAGCAGGGCGGCCTGTTCCTGGTCGGCGGGAATCTCCTCGGCGGGGACCCCGAGGTCGGCGAGGAAGCGGCCGAGCACCTCGCCGGGTTCGGCCGGGTCGCCCGTCCCGCCGAGGTCGGCGTAGAGCTGACCGTGGCCGAACCGGTCCCGGACGCCGTGCGCGACCCGCAGGGCGAGCGCGGTCTTGCCGATGCCCCCGCTGCCGGTGATCACGGTGGGCGCCGCGGTCGCGCCGGGCGGCACCTCGGCCAGCAGCCGGTCGGCGAGCTCGCGCTCCTCCGCGGCCCGGCCCACCAGCGCGGGCGGGCCGGCCGGCAGTTGGGCGGGCCGGGGCCAGCGCGGCTCGGCCCGGTACCCGCCGGGGCGCTGCGGTTCCGACCCGGCGGCGTCGGCCTTCGGGGCGGCCGGGGCGAGCGGGTCGTCGGCGGCCAGGATCCGTCGCTGCATCTCCCGCAACTCGGGCCCCGGTTCGGCGCCCAGCTGGTCGATCAAGGCGGTGCGGGTCAGCTGGAACAGGGCGAGCGCCTCGGACTGCCGGCCGGCCCGGAACAGGGCCAGCATCAGCCGGCTGACCAGGGCCTCGCGCAGCGGGCTCTCCCGGACCTCGCGCCAGAGCTCGGGCATGATCTCGGCGTGCCGGCACAGGGCGAGGTCGACGTCCAGGCGGGATTCCAGCGTCTGCAGCCGCAGTTCGTGGAGGTAGCGCCCCTCGACGTCGCGCAGCGTGCGGGAGGGGATGTCGACCAGTGGCTCCCCGCGCCACAGCGACAGCGCGGTGGCGTACTCGGCCGAGGCCCGTTCCAGCTCTCCGGCCCGGATGTGGGCGGCGGCCCGGCTGCGGTGCGCGGTGAAGCGCCCGAGGTCGGTCTCGTCCTCGTCGAGTTCGATCTGGTAGCCCGGGGCGCGGGTGAGGATCCGTCTTCCGGCCTGGCCGCCGAGGACCTGACGGAGTCTCATCACGTAGGTGCGGACGGTGGCCGCGGCGCTGGGCGGCGGGCCGCCGTCCCAGACGGCGGCGGCGATCCGGTCGACCGAGACGACGCGGTTGGCGTTGACCAGGAGGAGTGCGAGCACCACTCTCTGCCGGGGGGCGGACACCTCACGCTCCGCTCCGTCCACCTGGATGGACAGCGGGCCGAGCATTCCGAACTGCACGGGCGGCCTCGATTCGTGGCGACGGAACGGGGCGACGGGCCACGGCGGCGGACGCGCCGGCCCGGTCACAGCCGCGGCACGTCCCCCTCGACGCCGCAGGCTGGATCTCCGGTGAATCTATGGTCCGCTCCCGCCGCTCGCCAACAGGCAGTCGTCATGTGCCGGAGGAATGAGCCGGAACGAGTCAAAGCCCGAAATTAATCCACCGCAGGTTTGATCCATCTCCACGACAAGCGCGGGACATGACAAGTCGCCGCTCCCGTCACACCCTCCCCACCCGAACCGAAAGGACCACCGATGACTGCCCCCGTCGCGGACAGCGGCCTGTGGTGCCGCCGCTACCACCCCTCCCCCACGGCCACCCGACGGCTCGTCTGTTTCCCGCACGCCGGCGGCTCGGCCGTCTACTTCCACCCCGTCTCCGCCGCACTCGCCCCGGACATCGAAGTGCTCGCCGTCCAGTACCCGGGCCGCCAGGACCGCCGACTCGAACCCGGGATCGGCGACATCGGCCGCCTCGCGGACGGCATCGTCCGGGCCCTCGACCCGTGGCACGACACCCCGCTGGACCTCTTCGGCCACAGCATGGGCGCTCTGGTGGCCTTCGAGGTCGCGCTGCGGCTGGAACGCGACGGTCGACCTCCGGCCAATCTGTTCGTCTCAGGCCGTAAGTCGCCCTCCCTGGGCTCGACGGAACTCCTGGACCTCACCGACGCCGAGATCGTCGCCGACCTCCGCACCCTCGACGGCACCGGCAACGGCGTGCTGGAGGACGCCGAACTCCTCGACATGATCCTTCAGCCCGTCCGCAACGACTACCTGGCCGTCGGCCGCTACCGCAGCAGCCCCGACGCCGTGCTGTCCTGCCCGGTCACCGCCCTCGTCGGCGACCGGGACCCCCGCGCGGCCGTCCCCGAGACCGCCGAGTGGAAGGCCCACACCACCGGCCCGTTCGACCTCCGGGTCTTCCCCGGCGGCCACTTCTACCTCACCGACCGCGCCGCCGAGGTGATCGCCTTCATCCGCGACCGCATCACCGCCACCCCCGCCCACCCCTGACCCACCCCGCCGGTTTCGGACGGGTACGCCCCGACACCCGTCCGAAACCGGCCGCGAACACACGCACGCCACTCGCACAGGAGAACGCCCGAGGCCACCGAGGCCCCGCCCCCGGCGGGAACTGCCCTCCACCGACAGAACGGACCGTAGGTTCGCCGGGTTGCGCAGCCGCCGGCTGCATCTTGTCCTGATCGCCGGGGCGGAACCGGCAACCATCCGGTCACAGCACCAACGGCTCACGGTCCAGTAGGGTCAGGGTCGGCATGCAGGGACAGGACCGCGACGTCGCCGCCGAAGCCCACCACGAGCCAGCCTTCCGGGGTCACGGTCAGCGCATGGACTGGCGCGGGAAACACCAGCTCCCGGCCGATCTGCCGCCCGGCGGCCAGCTCCCACAGGCACACCGTTCCGTCCGAACCACCGGTGACGACCCGGAGTTCTCCACCGATCACCGCGGTCACCACTGCGGACACGGTGCCTTCGTGGCCGACCAGCCTGCCGACTTCCCGTCCCATAACCAGGTCCCACACGCGCACGGTGGCGTCGTGACCTGCCGTGATCGCGTGGGCTCTGCCGCCGACGACCGCTGTCGCGACCGCCCACGCCTCGCCGTCGTGGCCCGGCAGGGGCTCCCCGACCGGTTGTCCGGTGGTCAGGTCCCACTGCCAGACCTTGCCACCGCTCATACAGCCCACCGCATGGGGCCTGTCATCGATGACCAGTGTGTCGATGGCCATCAGGAAGTCGTCGTGTCCGGTGAGTTCGCCGACCTGTTCCCCACTGGCCAGATCCCAGACCCGCACGGACACGTCGTCGTCGCTGGCGAGCGCACACGGTCGCCCCTGGACGACAGCCGTGCCCAGACACCACACCTCACCGTTGATCCCCGGCAGCTCGCCCGTCTGCTGGCGGGTGGCCGGGTCCCACGCGAGTACCGCCCAGTCGCTGGCCGTGACGACGCACGGCCGACCGTCCACGACCTCCGTCGCCATCGCCCACACCCTGCCGTGGAAGTCGCTCATCGGCCCGCCGGCCGGTTGGCCGGTCTCAAGGTCCCGCACCCGGACCGTCTGGTCCTTGCTGCCGGTGACCACGACGTGGCGGCCGTCCGAGAAGGTTGTCACCACCGCGTCGACACCGCCGGTGTGACCGGACGGGTTCATCTGGAAGTGCGGGTCACTCCGCGCGCCGGTGGACCACAGCACCTGCCACGGCTCGGTGTCGACATCCTCCACTGACACGGCGGCAATCCGTGCCGACAACTCCCGGTCCCCGTACCGAGCCGCGTCCAGGGCCAGCAGCTGCCGCCGCACCCACGGTGGCACGTCCCGGTGTACGTCCACCGACGCCCGGTAAACGGCAGCCATCAGTCGCGCACCGGAGTCCCCATCGGAATCCGCATCGGAAGCCAGCAACCCCAGAACCCGCTCCGGATCAGCGTTCACCAGCCACGGCAGGTCCGTCCACCACCCTCCCGCCCCCGACGGATCCGAAGCCGAAGCGGTCAGATGAACGTCGTCACTCATGGCCCGAAACTCTAGTGATGCGGCCGGACAGGTCCACCAGGTCGGACCAAGCCGCGCTCTTGAGAGGCCGTCCGCCCCAGCGGATGCCTTTCTCGCTTCGGATGCGGGCGCGTTCTGTGCGTTCGGCGGCCAGGACGTCGCGGTGGCCGGCGTTGGCGTTGCGCCGGCGCAGGTAGGCGTGCAGGTCCCGGGTCTGCACGGTGCGGTTGGGGTGGCTGGAGTTGGCGATGGTGAACTGCCTCAGCGGCCCGAAGTCCGCCTCGACCGGGTTGGCCCACGCCGACTCCCCGGCGGGGTGGCCGCTCGTCGTCCTGGCTCTCGGCTCCATGGCCCACGGCCTCGGCGTCCGAGCCCTCCGACGCCGCAACACCTGACGGCCGCCCTGGCCCCGGCCATCCAGGCCGGGGCCTCCGGCGTTCCGGCAGGGCGTGCAACCACAGCACCCGCCCGGGCCACCAGGCCGCTTGTCACGCCGGGGGCCCAGACTCCTAGGGCTGGAAGAGTACTTCCGGATTGTCCGGCGAGGGGCCGTCCAGCAGCGGACGGTGGATCCCCTTCAGCGTCTGGTCGAAGAACGCCGTCACGTACTCACGGGTGATCACCACCCCGCGTTCCGGGGAGAGGGGCGGCGACGGGAACCCGGCCTGCTTCTGAAGCACCTCCAGGTCGGTGAAGCTGAAGTGGTCGGCGCCGACGACCGTCAGCCACTTCTTGTAGCCGCCGAGCGCGGCCCAGCTCTGCCTCCAGTTGTCGTCGTCGCTGTCGGCCTCACCCAGCATGAGGAACGGCCGGTCGACCTGTCCGGGCGCCGGGGCCGGTTTGAAGGTGCCGTCCATGTTCACTCCGGCCCGTACGCGCGGGTCGGCGATCATCGCGGCGGCGGCTGACGCTCCGCCGATGGAGTGTCCGGCCATGCCGATCTGGTGCTTGTCGATGAGGTGTGCCAGGCGCCATGCGGTGTTGCCGTGCGTCAACCGGTCGATCACGAAGGACACGTCCAGCGCGCGGCTGGCGGGGACGGAGTCGATCGTCGCCGGGTCATTGCAGATCGCGCACGACGGCGTCTGGCCGTTCGCCAACGTCTCGCCGTAGTCCTCGTAGGTGTGGCCGACGAGTGCGACGACGTAGCCGTGACTGGCCAGCTCGGTCGCGAGCGAGGTGAGCGTCATGCGCGGGTCCTCGTACGCGGGTGAGAGGACCACCAGCGGATACTTGCCGCGCTTCGGCCGCGCGCCGTCGAAGGCGTGGGTGGTGACGCCGGAAAGGGTCTGCGGGGTGATGCCGGTGCTCGGCGGAAGGTGCCTGTGCTCGATGATTCCGGCTGCCTCGGCGGGGGTCATGTAAGGGGCCGGGGTCCCGGTCCCGGGGACGGCCGGGTAGATCATCGTGACGGTCAGTTGGCGGGGGCCGGATGACGGCACCCACGGGTCGGGGCGGTTCTCGTCGGTGAGGTGGATGACGTCCTCGCCGGCGGTGTAGGGGCCGGTCGGCGCGGGGAGCGCGCCTTGGAAGGTCCGCGTGGGCGCGGCGGCCGCGGCCGCGGCTGGTGCGGCGTCGAACGCGTGCGTGGCCACCGGTGCGGCCCACGGCGTGGTCGTGGCGGCGAACCCGGCGCCGGTTCCGGTGACGAGGGCGGCGAGCGCAAGGGCCGCGACAGCGCTGATACAAAGACTGCGTTTCATGGGATCGACGCTAGGTACGGACCACGGTCCACCGCGTCGGCCGGCGGATGTCACCTCGTCCAGGCCCTCGGCCCGGGGGCGTATCCGGGGTACATCCCCGGGGCGACGCGCAGAGCCGACGCCCCCTCGAACTGGCCGAGCCCAGCAGGATCCATCTCAACGGGACTTCCTGTACGCCGACCACTCACACCCGGGAGACCGGAACGGTCGACGCGGGCCGGTCCGTGCGCAACCGCGCCGGGTACGGGGCGTGGCGGGAACCCCAGGTCCTTGGGGTACCGGGGGCCCGGGCGGCGTCGAAGACTGGGGCCATGGACGCCATCGAGAAGACCCGAACCGCAGACGACACCCGAACCGCAGAGGAAAGCCGAACCGCGGACGACAGCCGAACCGCGGACAACCGGGAGACCGTACGCGCCTTCATCGACGCACTGTTCACCAAGGGAGACCTCACCGCGGTCGACGAGTACCTCGCCGAGGACTTCCTCAACCACGACCCGCCCGTCGACTCCGACCCCAGCCGTGAGGGCATGCGCAGGGCCGCCGTCCTGTTCCGCAGCGCCTTCCCGGACTGGCACGCGATGCCCGACTTCCTCGTCGCCGAGGACGACCTGGTCGTGGAGCACTTCAGCGCCAGCGGCACCCAGCGCGGCGAGATCTTCGGCGCACCGGCCACCGGGCGCACCGTCACGCTCCGTGGCATCAACATCTTCCGGCTCCGGGACGGCCGCATCGTCGAACGCTGGGGCCGGCTCGACGAGCTGGGGCTGCTGCGCCAGCTCGGGCTCGTCCCGGGCCCGGCGTAGCAGGGGGTGGGCCGGGGCAGCCGGGCGTAGGGTGGTGGTCGTGGCCGGTGCGGCGGTGGAACGCCGACTCGCCGACATCGAACGACGGTGCCGCAGCGGGCTGGACGCCGACGCGCTGGGCACGGAGGCCCTGGGCCGTCTGCGCCGGGTGGTACCGGCGGAGGCGGCCCTGTTCGCGACCGTCGATCCGGTGACGCTGCTGTTCACCTCGGCGACCGCCGAGGACCCGCTCGGTCCCGCGACGGCCCTGTTCCTCGACAACGAGTTCGGCCGGGCGGACGTCAACAAGTTCGCCGGCCTCGCCCGGGCGAAGGATCCGGTCGGCTCCCTGGACCGGGCCACCCGGGGCAACCGGGCGGACAGCGCCCGCTACCGGGAGATCATGGCACCGCTCGGGCTCGGCGACGAACTGCGCGCCGCGCTGGTCACCGGGCACCGCTGCTGGGGCGTGCTCTGCCTGCACCGGGAGGCGTCCTCCGCGGGCTTCACCGGTGAGGAGCTCGCCCTCGTCCGGCGCGTCGCCCCGGTGCTGGCGGCCGGCCTGCGCGCCGCGGTGACCGCCGCGCCGTCCTCCCCGGACTCCCCGGCCGCCGCCGGCCCGGACGGGGTGGGGCTGATCCTGCTCGACTCCGCCCTCAGGACGGTGGCCATGAGCCCCGAGGCCGAGCAGTGGCTGGCCGACTTCCCCGACGGCGACCGGCAGGACGCGGGCCGGCTCCCGGTCAGCGTGCTCGCGGCCGCCTCCGGCCCGGTGCCGTCCACCGTCCGGGTCCGCGGGCGCTCGGGCCGGTGGCTGGCGCTGCACACCAGCCGGGTGGGCCCGCAGATCGGCGTGGTGGTGGAACCGGCCCGGCCGGCGGAGCTCGGTGCGGTCCTGCTCAGCGCCCACGGACTCACCGACGCGCAGACCCGGGTCGCGGCCCTGGTCATCCGGGGCTACTCCACCCGCCAGGTGGTCGACGAGCTGCACATCTCCGCCAACACCGTGCAGGAACACCTGACCGGAGTCTTCGACAAGTTCGGTGTCCGCAGCCGCCGCGAGCTCGTCGCCGCGATGCTGGCGGACCTGTCCGGGTTCACCCAGGGCTAGGCAGGGCCACCGGCACCGCCCTCGCCGTCGCTCAGCTGCGGCGAGCGCCGAGCATCAGGCGGGCGGCCCGGCGAGTTTGGCGGCGACGGCGTCGAGGACCCAGTCCAGGCCGGTCGCGAAGGACGTCTCGGCGTCCACGTGCGTGCCGTCGTGCACGGCCCTGGTCAGCGCGGGGAAGCGGCCCGTGGCCAGCATCCTCGTCACGTGCGGGCCGGAGGCGCGCTGCCAGTCGCGCTTGGACAGGCCCGTGGCGCGCTCGGCCCGCAGGTTCGCGATCTCGCGTCTGAGCGCACCGATGACGTAGGCGCCGACGGTCTCCGCCGCGCGCATGACGGTGTCCACGTCGGCGAGGCCGTCGAGGGCGGCGAGCTTGGCCTCGGTCACGGCGAGGCCGTTCGGGCCCAGGGACGGACGGCCGCCGAGCAGGTCGGCCAGCCATTCGTGGCGCAGCGCCGCCCGCCGGGTGCCGTGGGCGATGCCGCGCAGCGCCTCCCGCCAGTCGCCGGGCGGCTCCTCGGGGAGGATCTCGGCCTGGACCTCGTCCACCATGAGGTCGAACAGCTCCTCCTTGGTGGCGATGTATCCGTACAGCCGCATCGGTCCGGCGTCGAGCCGACCGGCGACCTTGCGCAGCGACACCGCCTCCAGCCCGCCCTCGTCGGCGAGCGCGACCGCGGCGGCGACGATCCGCTCGCGGTCGAGCGGCACGGGGCGAGTCGGCGGCTCCGGCCGGTCCCAGACAGTCATGGACTCACCGTACCGTTGCGATACACCGCACCGCACCAATACGGTGTATCGCCATGAGCCCTCGCATCGCAGTCGTCGGGAGCGGCCCCGGCGGCCTCGCCTTCGCCCGCGTCCTGCACCGCCACCACCACCCCGTCACCGTCCTCGAACGCGACCCCTCCCCCGACGCCCGCCCCCCGGGCGGCACGCTGGACCTGCACGAAGGCATGGGCCAGCTCGCCCTCGACAAGGCCGGGCTGCTGACGGAGTTCCAGGCGCTGTCCCGACCCGAGGGGCAGGCCATGCGCATCCTGGACACGGACGGAACCGTCCTGCGCGACTGGCGGCCCCGCCCGGACGACCACGCCAATCCCGAGATCGACCGCGGGCAACTCCGCGACCTGCTGCTCGGCCCGCTCGACGTCCAGTGGGGGCGCAGGGTGACGCGCGTGGTGCCGGGAACCGGGGGCGGCGCGGTGGTCCACTGCGCCGACGGGCGGCAGGAGGCGTTCGACCTCGTCGTCGGCGCGGACGGCGCCTGGTCCCGGGTCCGCCCGGCGGTCTCGCCGGTGACGCCGCACTACACGGGCATCACCTCGGTCGAGACCTCCCTGGACGACGTCGACACCCGCCACCCCGACCTCGCCCGGCTGGTCGGCGACGGCTCCGTGGCCGTGTACGGCGTGAACCGCAAGCTCGTCGCCCAGCGCAACAGCGGCGGCCACGTCAAGGTCTACGCCCAGTTCCGCGCACCACTGGACTGGCACGCCCACCTGGACCCGGCCGACACCGAGGCCGTCCGGTCAAGCCTGCTCGCCCTGTTCGACGGCTGGGCGGCCCCCGTCCTCGACCTCCTCCGCCACGGCACCGCCTTCGTCCACCGCCCCCTCCACGTCCTGCCCGTGGACCACACCTGGCCCCACGTCCCCGGCGTGACCCTCCTCGGCGACGCCGCCCACCTGATGCCCCCACTGGGCGCCGGCGCGAACCTCGCCATGCTGGAGGGCGCCGAACTCGCCGAGTCCATCGCCACCGGCCCGGGCGACCTCGACGCGACCGTCCGCGCATTCGAGGACCGCATGTGGCCCCGAGCCCACAGATGGGCGGAGATCACCACCGCCGGCCTGGACCGCCTCCTCAGCCCCGACCCCACCCAGGCCCTCGCCCACTTCACCCAGGTCCAGCCCTGACAGCCCCGCCCACTACGGTGAGCCCCGGCCGCCCGCCTGGTCACCGCTGCCCGCTCCACCGACACCGGGGCTGACCACGACCCGACTCACGCGGAGCGTCGTTCCGAGCGGGCGATATTCGGAAGCCAGCCGCGGCGGTGACTCGTATCGTGTGCGAGCGAAGATCGTCAGCAGGTGGGGAGAAGTGTGCGGTCCGAGGAGCACGTGGCGTGGGGGCGGGACTTCCCGGTCCGGTACCTCCTGGTGCGGGAGTACTACGACGACGATGACGAGAAGGCGGGGGAGCTCTGGGGGCGCTGCGCGGAGGTCGAGGGACTGTTCATGGACCCGCCGCCGCTGCCGCGTGAGGTTCTGACGCTGCGGGGTTGCCCCCGCGGGAGCGGGCTGGTCCAGGCGGTCACGCGGTCGTCGGATCCGGCCCTGCTGCTGGGTCGCATGGGCCTCGTCATCCAGCCCGCGGATCCCATGAGCGACGGCCCCCGGTTCTGGGCGCTGGAGAACGTGGCCGTGCTGGCCCACCGGCCCGCGCCCGGAGACCCCGATCGGGTCGACATCACCGTCGGAGCCGGTGTCGAGGACGACTGGGGCCCACAGCCCGAACCGGCTCCGCAGATCGACCTGTCGACCGTCCACGGGGAGAGCAGCTGCCTGTCGATCGACGGCCTGTCCGGTCCGCGTCCGCGGCGGCAGTCCCAGCCGCTGCATCTGATCGGCTGCGAACCCGCCGAACCCCTGCTGGCCGGACTCCGCTCGCCGCGGCCGCCGGACGACGAGGTCATCGCGTTGTGGGCGCTGGACCGCAACGGCCGCCGCATGACCCAGTACGACCTCCGCTTCCGCGCCGGTGACGCCCGCCCGTCCGTCCTCGGCGGGACTCTGGTCGACATCACCATCTCCGACCCCAGCGGTGGCGTTCCCTGGCTCGCCGACCGCCCCACCATGGCAGCCCGCCAGGTCTGGGACGTCTGGTACTCCGGGATTCCCACGCAGCGCAACCAGTGGGCCCGGTTCGACACCCCGGGCAGGTCCGAGTGGCTCCACCTCACCAGCATCGGACCGTACGGTGTGGGCATCGGCCGCCCGGGCGGGACCTACCATCTCGACGGGCGACACGTCACGGACCGGCCCGGGCTGTTCCTGGCGCTCGGCGAGGCTCTCCTCGGCCCCGGCGCCAACTACGGAACCAACCTTGAGTCCGTCAAGGACCACCTGTTCGGCGGGCCCTCCGTCGTACCCCCGTTCACCCTCGTCTGGGACCATGCCGAGGTCGCCCGCACGGCTCTTTCCGAGCACATCCTCGACCCTCGGACCGGCCGGTCGTACGTCGACGAGATCGTGGACCTCCTCAGGACGTTCGGCGTCACCGTCGAACTCCGATGAAAGCAGCCTCCCAGCACACCTCGACCCTCGCCGCGGGGCCGGGCGGCTCCCCGGCCACGCCGGTGCGCTGCGGGAGGCCCTTGCCAGGTCAGGCCAAAACGGCTTCCGGCGGCACCGCGGGCACGGGCGAGCGCCACCGCCTCGCATACGACCAGGTGGCCCGCGCGGACGGGGGATGGTTCGCCCAGAACCTCGTAACGTCCCGCTGTCGCGCGCAGCCGCCGGCCGATATCGGCCGGCATCGCGGCGGCGCTCACGCGACCCATCCGACGGTGGACAAGGCATTGCCTCGGGTGATCTCGGCGAGCGCGTGGGCGGTGTAGGCCACGATGTCGTCCGGCAGCGCGTCGAGCGGCCACCAGCGCAGTTCCTCGCACTTGTGCGGCTCGGCGTTGTGCACGTGGCCGTCGTAGCGGTTGGGGCGGAAGAAGAGCTGGAGGCGGCTGCGGTCGTCGTCCGGGTCGAGATGGTGCAGCGTGTGGACGAGGACGAGGTCCTCCACCTCGATGCGGATGCCCAGTTCCTCGGCGGCCTCGCGGCTCATCGAGCCGGTCACGGTCTCGCCGGTCTTCATGTGCCCGGCCGGCAGGTGCCAAAGTCCGGCGGCGTAGCTGGTGTTGCGGCGCCGGCCGAGCAGGACGCCGCCGTGTTCGACGAGGACGAGGTGGACGCCGACGACCAGTGTCAGCGGGTCCTCGCCGGCAGCCGGGGGCAGGGCGCGGTCGTGGGGGTTCACGCGGTCCTCCCGGAGGGGACATCGGCAGCGAGGAGCGGCAGGTAGTGCTGCATGTAGGGCGGGACCTTGAGCAGCGGGACCTCGTCGAGGGGCACCATGCGCACCGCCAGACCCTCGCCTCCGAGCCGCAGGTCGCTTTCGGCTCCGTCCCAGACGGCGTGCAGGACGCGGGTGAGCGGGAGGCCGAGGTCTCGGTGCGGGCTGGGAAGGGGTCTCAGGCCGGAGACGATGATCCCGGCCTCCTCGGCGACCTCGCGCGCCGCGGTCTCCTGGTCCGTCTCCGTACCCTCGCGCCAGCCGCCGACCGGGGTCCAGTAGCCGGGCCACGGCATGCCAGGCCGGTCTTCACGCTGGTGCATCAGCAGCCGGCCGGCGGGGTCGGTGACGAAGACCAGGACGCCCTCGAAGTCGTCGTCGCGCGGGGCGGGCCGCTCCAGGTAGAGCGGGACACCGGCACGGTGGGCGCGCAGGACCTGCCGGAGTCGCTGGTAGCGGTGCGGTTCCATGAGCGTGCGCCAGTCGTGGGCGGTCTCGAAGCGCCATTCGGTGTGTTCGGCCGGGTCGAGCCGGATCCGCGCCTGTTGCTCGGGGGTGAGGACACCGCCGTCGAAGACGTAGCCGCAGACCGGCACGGGGTACTCGGTGCCGGCCTGTTCGTGGATGACGGCGACCAGGCGCCGCTGGGCGACGACTTCAGGGTTCTCCTCAGCGAGGACGAGGCCCAGCTCCTCCTCGGCCTCGATCAGCGCGGTGGCGAACGGGCTGCGGCCGTGCTCGACGTTGCCGCCGGGAAAGTTCCACACGTCCGGGTTGATGGTCGAACGCATGCCGAGGACGCGGCCCTGCGGGTCGGTGATCAGGAAGCTGCCGTAGGCCGTGGGCCGGGCGATGGTGGTGATGTAACCGCCGACCGGCCGCCAGCCGGGGATGCCCAGGCGCCGGGCGAGCCACTCCACGACCTCCCGCTGCCCGTCGCCGGTCGTAGGAAGGGCGTCCGTGCTCGACCATTGGTAGTGGTCGTGCTCCTGGGAGAGGGCCACCGGGGTCCCGTCCGGGACGACGGTGGTGAAGACGAACTGCCGCACACGCCTGCCGCGCTGGTCGGTGAAGTCGAGGTGCCGGGCGTACTCCAGCGGCCACCCGGTGAGCCCCGTCTCCTCGGTGAGTTCGCGGGCCGCGCCGGCCGGGATGCTCTCCCCGGCCTCCCGGGCGCCGCCCGGGTACTCCCAGAGGCCGGAAAGGACGTCGTGCGGGGCTCGGCGGATCATCAGGATCCGGCCCGATGCGTCGCGCACCACGACACCGACGCCGATCCGTTCGATGCCTTCGCGGACGGCCAGGTCTGTGAGTGTTCCGAAGTCGATCACTGGCAGGGCTCCTCGGTGTCACGGGTGGGCACAGCCGGTCGGCGGGGAGGCCGGATCCTGGCACTGAAGGTCTGGATGTTCACGGCGCTACCTCCGGGCGCAAGGTATTCGGGCATCCGAAACCGCCCGTCAACCCTGTGCAGAGCAAGTGCACTGTCAGGCAGTCGAGTTGGACGGCTTCACCTATGGGGAGGTGGCCGATGATGGTGCTGTTCGAGCGCGCCGTTCAAGTGGATTTCTTTCGGGCGATCCTGGGTCGAACAGGGATATTTCGAGCACGTGCGCGGCACGGTCCAGGGCTCCCTCCAGTCGATCGCGAAGAGTGTCGGACAGAACGACACAGTCCAGTGCGCAGGCGGCGAGCGCCCGTTCGAGCGTCACCCGCCGATTCGGCGAGAGGCGGCTGCGGACACCCTCGTGGGTGAGGAGGTCACGCAGGGCGTATCTGTCTCCGGATTCACCCGTTCGACTGGTCGCCTGTGCGAGGAGGTTTCGGGCGGCGGGCGTGTCAGCACACCGGCGACGTCGAACACCTTCGGGAACGGCACCTCGCGGTGCTCTGCCGAGGACGCGGACCCGCGCCCAGCCGGGCTCGGCTCCCGGCAGGTCTCCGCCACGGCCCCTTCGGCGGGCTCTCCACCCCTATCCCCCTGCCTGAGGCGGGGCCGGCCCCGCTCCGCCCGGAGCGGGGCCGGAACCCGTGAGGGTCAGGGGCGTTCGGGGCCGGCGCGCGGTCAGCTGTGCTCCAGGGCGGGCTTCAGGACCCGCTCGCACCACTGGTGGAAGGTGGTGGGGGCGGCCGTGGCCGCCGCCGGGGTGCGCGGGATGCCGGTGTCGAGGCCGTGTTCGGCCTTGGCGCGGACCATGGCGGCCATGCCGCCGGCGAAGGCCGGTGACGCGCCGAAGCCCAGGAAGCGGGTCTCGACGGAGTCCAGGGGCTCCTGACGGTAGGTCACCTGACGGCCCAGGACGGCGGAGACGGTCGCGGCCTGCTCGTCGGGGGAGAGGTCCTCCGGGCCGAGCAGGGGCTCCTCGGCGGAGCCGGTCCAGGCGCGGTCGAGCAGGAGCCGGGCCGCCGCCGCGGCGATGTCACGGGTGGCGACGGTGGGTTGGCGCGACTGCGCCGACATGGGGCCGGAGAAGACGCCGGTGTCGCGGAGCTGGGCGGTCTGGCGCAGCAGGTTGTCCATGAAGGAGGCGTTGGCCAGGGCACGGAAGTTCGGGACGGCGGCGGAGAGTGCGTCGTCCATGGCGAGGGAGGCGGTGACCAGGCCCGCGTCGGCCTGGTGCGAGGTGCCGCGGCCCAGCGCGGAGACGGTCACCACGTGGCCGGTGCCGTGCGCGGCCAGCAGCCCGGCGGCGGTGGCGGCGGCCCTGGCGTAGACCTCGTCCAGGGTGGCGGCGGCCGGGTTGGGCGCGGCGTTCCAGAAGAGGGCATCCACGCCGTCGAGGGCGCGGTCCAGTACCGCAGGGTCGTAGTGCGAGCCGGTGACCACGTCGATGCGGTCGCGCAGGCCGGCGGGGATGCGGGCGGGGTCGCGGGCGATCACGCGGAGTGCCGTGTCGGTGCTGTCGAGGAGCATCCGGACGAGCTGGCTGCCGATGTCGCCGGTGGGCGTGGTGATGAGGATCATGCTTCGATGCTGCGCGCCGGGCGTCTGCGGGGTCCAATACCCTTCGCAGCCCATTGATACCCTTGAGGTATGGATCTGGACCTGCGCAAGCTGCGCTACTTCGCCGCGGTCGCCGAGCACCGGCACTTCGGCCGCGCCGCGCAGGCGCTGTACATCGCGCAGCCGGTGCTGAGCCGGCAGATCCGGGCGCTGGAGCAGGAACTCGGCTGCGCGCTGCTGCGGCGCACCACCCGCAGCGTCGAGCTCACCCCGGCGGGCGAGCAGCTGCAGGCCGAGTGCAAGGACGTGTTCGGGGCGGTGGACGCCGCGGTGCGCAGGGTGAACGAGGCCGCGCACGGCGGGGAGCGGCTGGTGGTCGCCTTCGCGCCGGGGCTGCTGGTCGCCGAGGCGGTGCGGGCCTTCACCGCCGAGCACCCGGGGGTGGAGGTCGAGCCGCTCGGCGTGCCGTGGTGGGAGCAGGAACGGCCGTTGCGCGACGGCCGCGCCCACGTCGGCTACCTGCGGGAACCCTTCGACACCACCGGGCTGCGGCTGTTGCCGGTCGGCGAGGAGACCAGGGTCGCCTGCCTCCCGGCCGCCCACCCGCTGGCCCGCCGCGCCGCGATCACCACCGCCGACCTGGCCGGGGAGACCCTGCTCAACGCCGAGCCCCGGCGGCGCACCTCCTCGCTGGACGAGAAGTTCGAGGTCATCGCGCTGGGCGCCGGCGTCGCGCTGGTGCCGGCCAGTGTGGCGGCGATGTACTCCCGGGCGGACCTGGTCTACCTGCCGGTCACCGACGCCCCACCGGTGCGCACCTGCCTGGCCGTCCCGGCCGGCCGCACCGCGCCGCGGGTGCGCGCCTTCCTCGCCGCCGCGGCACGGGTGCTGACGGCTCACACCGGTTGACGTGTCGCCAGTGGCCGGGCCGTGGCCTCCCGCACCCGCCGGGAGGGGCGGCCCGGGGCCACCGCTCCGCCCACCGCCTCTGCCCGTAGCGAATCTGCGGCGGGCAGAGGAACGGTATCCGGGCCGCCCCCGGGGTCAAGAGTGGAGTGGACAGCTTCCCCGCCCCGACGAGGAGAGACCAGATGAGTCCGCTCACCGCCCGTGCGCCCCGCGCGCAGGAGGGCGACACCCCTCCCAGCCCCTTCGACGACCACCTCGCGGCGCAGCTGCTCGCCCAGCGGATCGTCCTGCTCGGCACCCAGGTCGACGACGTGTCGGCCAACCGGGTGTGCGCGCAGCTGCTGCTGCTCTCCGCGGAGGACCCGCGGACCGACATCAGCCTGTACATCAACAGCCCGGGGGGTTCCGTCACCGCGGGGCTCGCCATCTACGACACCATGCGGCTCATCCCGAACGACGTCTCGACGCTGGCGATGGGTTTCGCCGCCAGCATGGGCCAGTTCCTGCTGACGGTGGGGGCGGCCGGCAAGCGGTTCGCGCTGCCGAACGCGCGGATCATGATGCACCAGCCGTCGGCCGGCATCGGCGGCACCGCGGCGGACATCGAGATCCAGGCGGAGAACCTCCAGTTCACCAAGAAGGCGATCGAGCGGATCACCGCCGAGCACACCGGGCAGAGCGAGGAGACGATCGCCCGGGACGGCGACCGGGACCGCTGGTTCACGGCCGAACAGGCCCGCGAGTACGGGATGGTGGACCGGGTGGTGGAGTCGGTCGCCGACATCCGCCCGGCCTCGTCCCGCCGACGGATGGGGCTGTGACATGGGCTCGTACACGGTTCCCTACGTCATCGAGCGCACCGCGCAGGGCGAGCGGACGTACGACGTCTTCAGCCGGCTGCTGAACGAGCGGATCATCTTCCTCGGCACCGAGATCGACGACGGCGTCGCCAACGTCGTCATCGCGCAGCTCCTGCACCTGGAGTCGGCGAACCCGGAGCGGGAGATCTCGATCTACCTCAACTCGCCCGGTGGATCGTTCACTTCGCTGATGGCGATCTACGACACGATGACCTTCGTGCAGTCGCCGATCTCCACGTTCTGCGTCGGGCAGGCGGCGTCCACGGCGGCCGTGCTGCTGGCCGGTGGGGACCCGGGGCGGCGGTTCGTGCTCCAGCACGCACGGGTGCTGCTCGGCCAGCCCGCCAGCGGCGGCCGGCAGGGGACGGTCTCCGACCTCAGCCTCGCGGCGAAGGAGGTGGTCCGCATCCGCGCGCAGGTGGAGGAGGTGCTGTCCCGTCACACCCGGCACGACCCGGCGACGCTGCGCGCGGACATGGACCGGGAGAAGGTGCTCACCGCCGAGGAGGCCGTCGCCTACGGGCTCGCCGACGAGGTGCTGAGCCGGCGGCTGCCGTTCGCGTAGGTCCGGACCGCCCCCGCCGCACACGGCCGCCGGGCGGTGCGGCGGGGACGCGGCGGCGTCCCGCCGCACCGGTCGGCGGCCCGGTCAGGCAGTGCCGACGCCGCTCACGCGACGAGGCAGAGCCCGTTGTACGGCGTCGTGGACGACGGACGGCGGTGGACCGCCCGACCCGGCTGCCCCACCCTGCCGACCCGGGGCGCGGCCGCGGCGGGCCGGGCGTACCGGGCCAGGTCCTCCTGGGCGAGCGAGAGCAGGTCACCGAGGCCGAGGCCGAGGGCCCGCGCCGCGGCCGCGAGCACCTCGGAGGAGGCCTCCTTGCGCCCGCGCTCCAGCTCCGAGAGGTACGGCATGGAGATCCGGGCCGCCTCCGCGACGTCCTTCAAGGTGCGCTCCTGCGCGAGCCGTTCGCGCCGCAGCACGTCGCCGACCAGGTCCCGCCAGAGCGGCTCCCTCGGCGCGGGCGCATCCTGGGCCCCCGCCGGGCGCTGCGGGGCACGACCCTCCCCACCGGAACCGGGCTGCGCGGCCTGCGGACGCAGGGGGATGACGCGGGCTTCGTTCGACGCATGAGTGCTCACCCCTCCAGCCTAAGTGGTGCCGGTCGCACCGCCCCTGTGGATTCGTCACGCTCTCAGCGGATTCTCCCCGGGCGGTCCTGCGCCGGTTCACAACGCTATGACCAGCTTTCCGTGGACGTGCCTCTCGGCCTGCATCACCACGGCCTCGCGGATCCGCTCGACCGGGAAGGTCGCCGCGATCGGAACCGTGAGCTCGCCCGACCGGATCAGCTCGGCGATCCGCTCCAGGGAACCCGCGTCGAGGGCGCCCGCCTTGCGCACGCCGGACGGCGGAGCGACGCTACCGCGCAGGAGCCGGTGGCCTACCTCGTACCGATGGGCTACCGCGGCGCGGCGTTGGAGGGGGTGCCGGGCGAGGCCCTGATCGGCACCTCCGAGCACGGTGTGCTCGGCACCCGGTGGATCTACGACGGCGTCCACGACCCGGTGGTGACGGCGCAGTTGCGCGCCCTGCTGCGCGGCGAGGCGATCCCGCAGCACCAGCGCGAGAGTGACACCCCCGACCCGACCGTCACCGTGCACGGAACGGGCCTCGCGGACGGCCGCGACGTCCGCCTCAACCGCGTCCTGCGGCCGACGGAGGCCGCTGACGGAACGCCCGTGAGCCTCGTCGCCGGGTGGACCTGGCCGGACGGAACGCCTGCCCGCGGCGTCCTCGCGACGCTCCGGTAGTCCGATCACCGGACAGGCCGGTGGTCCGGCGATCCTGCATCCCTGCGAGGCTGTTCCGCGGGGCTGTTCCACGAGGCTGTTCCACGAGGCTGTTCCGCGGGGCTGTTTCGCGGGGCTGTTTCGCGAGGCGGGGCCTGAGCTCCCCTCGCGACACAGCCCCGCGGGCCCGTCGCCCGACGTCAGCGCGGGCTGAGCAGGCAGAACTCGTTGCCCTCCGGGTCGGCCAGGACCGTCCAGGAGATCGCGGACTGGTCGATGCCCGGGTCGGTGGCGCCCAGGGCGCGCAGCCGGGCCTCCTCCGCCGCCGGGTCGTCGCCGGGGTAGGGGCGGACGTCGAGGTGGACGCGGTTCCACACGGTCTTGGCGTCGGGGGTGCGGACGAACTCCAGGTAGGGGCCGACGCCCGCCGCGGAGCGCAGCGACGCGAACTCGTCGGTGACCTCGTGCAGCGTCCAGTCCATCGCCGCGTCCCAGAACCGGGCCATCTCCCGCGGGTCGGTGCAGTCGACCACCACCGCGGCGACCAGCCCGACGCCCTGGTACTCCGGCCGGGGTTCCAGGACGCAGAACTCGTTGCCCTCCGGGTCGGCCATGACCGTCCAGGGCACGTCGCCCTGGCCCACGTCGGCGAGCGTCGCGCCGAGGTCCTTCAGCCGCGCGACCAACTCCGCCTGGTGCGCGGGCGAGGTGGTGGCCAGGTCGAGGTGCACCCGGTTCTTCACCGTCTTGGGCTCCGGGCGGGCGACCAGGTCGATGCAGATCGCCGCCGGGTCGGGGTAGGCGAAGCCCACGGGTTCGAGGTTGGTCACGCCGGGCCCCTCGCTGTCGACGCCCCAACCGAGCGCCTCCGCCCAGAAGCGCCCCAGCGCGGCGTCGTCCAGGGCCTTCATGTTGATCTGCACGAGTCGTGTTGCCATGGCACAGATCCTAGAAGCCGTCACCGGGCCACAGGGACCACGTGGACGGTGCCGTCGACGCGGCGCTCGCCGATGACGCCTTCCCCGTGCCGGCGCCCTGGCCCACCGTCATGTGCGGTCGTCCATGGCGGCTCGCCGGGCGGACCACTCGCGTTCGGCGATGACCAGGCCGCGCTCCAGCGTCTCGACGAGCGCCGTCCGGCTCAACGACACCACCGTCGGCTCGTGCCGGGCCTCGGTGCCCCGGGCGGGACCGCCTCCACCGCGTGCCCGACAGGCGAGGTGCACCCGGTCCCCGTCGGGGAACGCGAGCGCCGTCACCCCGTCGGTGCACTCCCCCCATTCCAGGAAGACGCACCGCGCGAGTGCCTCCTCGGGACCGGATCCGGTCCCGGGACGGGCGTCGTCGTCCATCCAGCGCTCGGCCGCGAGGAAGGACTCGGACGGCGAGGTGAACCCCGCCGGCGGCGCGGTCGGCGTGCGGAAGCGGCCGAGCTCGTCCCCGAGCTTCTTGACCAGCAGCGGCGGGTAGAACGCGTTGTCCCAGGTGTTCACGTGGAGCCCGCCGACGAAGACGTCGACGCACAGCAGCCCCGGGTCCCGTTCGACGTGGAACTCCAGTCCGAACCCGCTCCGCGACCCGACCATCATGGCGGCCTCCCCGCTCCCACTCCCGTTCCTGCCCCTGCTCCTGCCCCTGCCCCTGCCCCTGCCCCTGCCCCTGCCCCGACACTCGTCACGAACCGGCCCCACTGGTCCACTGTCGACACCGGCCTACTGTCGTGAGCCGACCCCGCCCGGGGCCGGCCAGGCGCCGCGGGCCGCCAGGTCGAGGACGAGTGCGGCGATGTTCCAGGCGTCGTCCTCGCCGCTGTGGTGGCGGCCTTCGAGGGGAAGCCCGGCGATCTGCAGGGCCTGGGCCATGCCGGGCTTCCTGCGCAGGCCGTGGGCCGCGGTGAAGACGGCCTTGGCGTTGGTGTGGGTGCGCTCCGTCGGATAGCCGAACGGGTAGGCCACCCCGTCGGCCTGGCTCTGCCGGGCGAACTGCCGGCGGTCGTACTCTCCCCAGCTCGCCCAGGGGCGCTCGCCGGCGCCGTGCTCCTCGGCGAGGATCCGGCACGCCTGCGCGAAGCCGACGCCCCGTTCGACCTCGGCCTGTGTCAGTCCGGTGAGTTCGGTGCAGAAGTCGCTGACCGCCGACCGGACGGGGCGGACCAGGATCCGGTGCCGGGACACCCGGCGCCGCGCCGGGACGTCCACGACGGTCAGGCCGATCTCGATGATCTCGTGCACGGAACCGGGCGGCGGTTGCCCGTCCCAGCAGGTGGCTTCGACGTCGATGACGTTCAGCAGGGCGGATTCGCGGGGCATGGGGCCGAGGGTAGGGACTCGCCCCCGGTTCCGGCACCTCGTTTTCCGCGCGGCCGGCGGGTCGAGGGGCCGCGGGGCCCGTCGGCTCGGGCGGACCCCGCGGCAGTCACGGGTGGTGTCAGATCAGGCTGTGCGCCCGGAGGTCGGCCACGTACTTGGTGATCAGGTCCGCTGACAGCCGGGGGATGTCGTGCTCGTCGCCGAGGGCTGCCGCCCGGACCGCCGCACGGAACCGGTCGGCCGGCAGGGCGGATCCGGAGAGCGGCTGCGCCGGCTCGGCGAAGGCGTGCAGCAGCGGGAGCACCGAGTGCTGCCTCCGGCGGTCGGGCAGGGCGCGTAGGGCGGTCTCGAAGCGGTCGGCCCACTCGGCGTGGTCCTGGACACGTGTCAGGGGATGTCCGTCCGCCATCAGCCAGTCGACGACCGTGTCGAGCGAGATGCCGTCCTCGTGCGGGTTGACCACGTTGTACGTCCGGTGGCCCTCGCGTGCGTCGTCGCCGAGCGCGGTGACGGCCCGCGCGGTGAAGTCCACCGGGAGTGCGTCGAAGTGTCCGCGGTCGTCGCCGGTGGCGGTGGCGCTACCGGCGCCGGCGCCCGTTCCGGCGCCCCGGGCGTAGAAGCTGCCGGGTGCGATGCCCGTCGCCAGCAGGCTGAGCACGAGGCGGGTGAAGACGTCCGGGACGTTGAGCTGACCGCGGTAGCGCGGGTGCGCGAGGATCATGTTCGAGCGGAAGACGGCGACCGGCAGGCCGAAGGCCTCGTGCGCCTCCCGCAGCAGCACCTCGCCGGCCCATTTGCTGGCCGCGTAGCCGTCGGCGTAGTCGCCGTCGAGGTCGCGTACCCCGCACGCGGTGCGGATGTCCGCCGACTCCTCGGCAGCCGCCGCGTTCCCGGAGACGACGGCGACCGTCGACAGGTAGGTGAACTGCTTGGTCCGGGAGGTGACCGCGAGCCTGATCAGTTCGGCCGTGCCCAGGACGTTGGGGCCGAACAGCTGGCCGTAGGGCAGGACGTGGTTGACCAGTGCCGCCGGGTGGACGATCAGGTCCACCGTGTCGGCCAGCCACTGCCAGGTCTCCTCGTCGAGTCCGAGACCCGGTTCCCCGATGTCGCCGGCGACCACCCGGAGGTGCCGGGCTGCGGACTTCCGGTAGCGCTCCAGGAGTTCCGGGTCACCGCTGTCGAAGGCCGCGTCGAGGCGTGCCCGGGCCTCCTCGGCGGAGGAGCCGCGGACCACGCTGACCAGCGTGCCACCGCGCTCCGCCACGCGCTCGAGCCACTCGAGGCACAGGAAGCGGCCCAGGTAGCCGTTGGCACCGGTCAGCAGGACGGTCCGGGCCTCGGGCAGCGGACCGGTCGGCCGTCGCCGTGCGGCGTGCTCGACGGTCCGCGCGTCGAGGAACGCGTCCAGCCGCAGCTGGGCGGCGTCGAGTCGCGTCGCGTCCGGGCCGTGCACGCTGTCGGCGGTGGGACGGCGGTGTTCTGCCGCGAGCGCCCGCTCGACGTGATCGGCCACCCGCTCCAGCGAGTTGACCGGGCCGATGATCACGTCGACGGGGACGTCGACGCCGAAGACCTCCTTCAGCAGCCCGGAGAACGACAGCGCCGTGAGGCTGTCCCCGCCGAGTTCGAGGAAGCGCGTGCCGGGCTCCACGACGCCCTCCTCCAACCCGAGGACCGCCTGCGCGGCCCTGAGCACCGTCGCGGGTACCGGCCGGCCGGAGGAGAGCCGGCGCAGCGTCCGGACCTCCTCCGCCTCACGGTCGGCCAGCTCGGCGTACAGCGCCTCGAGACGCTCGCCGTAGCGCTTCGTCAGGGCCGGCCGCAACGGCTTGCGCACCCCGGAGAGCAGCCCGTTCTCCTGGGTGAACGGCTCGGTCTCGACCAGGACGTCCCGCGGGATCTCGTAGGAGTTCAGCCCCTCCTCGGCGGCGAGCCTCCGCAGGGACTCCCGCAGGACCGGCCGCAGGCGCCGGGCGTCCCCGTCGACCCGGTCGAGGGCCTCCTGCGTCGGCACGACGACCGCGAGCAGATGGGCGCGGGTGCCACTTCCGTACAGGAAGATCTGCCGGACGGACGGACTGGCGTCGAAGAGCGCCTCCAGGCGGGAGACGGCGACGAATTCGCCCTGCGACAGCTTGAGGACGTTGGAGCGGCGCTCGACGTAGCGCAGTTCATCGGGGCCGACCCGGGCCATGATGTCGCCCGTGCGGTAGAAGCCGTCCTCGTCGAAGACCTCCGAGGTGGCGTCCGGTCGCCGGTAGTACCCGGGGACGAGCCGGTCGGACCTGATCAGCAGTTCGCCCCTGGGGTACGGCGCGTCGGTGCCGAAGTAGCCCAGTTCGGGTACGTCGACCAGCTTGTGGTCGGTCACCGGCGGGCGCTGTACCCGGCCGTCGAGGGTGACGACGCCGCCTTCCGTCGACCCGTAGCCGTCGAGCAGCCTGACGCGGAAGCAGTCCTCGATGAAGGCCGTCGTCTCGGCGCTCGGCGGGGCCGAGGCGCTGACGGCCGTGAGGAGGCGGCCGCCCATGACCTCCTCCCGCAGCTCCGCCATCAGCTGCTCGTCGGCCGCACCCCCAGCCGCATCGCCGGCCGTCCCGCCGACCGTCCCGTCGGCCGCATCGCCGGCCGTCTCGTCGGCCGCACCGTCGGCCGTCCCGTCGGCCGCACCGTCGGCCGTCCCGTCGGCCGCATCGCCGGCCGTCCCGCTCCGGCGGGACGACTCCGCCCGGTAGTGCTGGAAGAGCATGTCGGAGATGCGCGGAACCAGGACGATCTCGGTGGGACGGACCAGGGAGAGGTCCTCGAGGAGCGTCGACAGGTCACCCGACGCCGTGAAACAGGCCAGGCCCCCCTTGGCCAGCGTCCCGAACAGCACTCCCCTGCCCACCATGTGACTTAACGGCAGGTAGTTGAGCACGATGGCGGGCCGCACCGGTTGGCCGGGCACGAAGTCGACCCAGAACTGCCGGACCAGCCGCTCGGTGTACACGGCCCCCTTGGGAGTGCCGGTACTCCCCGAGGTGTAGATCAGCGCGCTCAGCGCGTCGGGCGCCGACCCGTCGGGGACCCGGGGGAGCGACGGCAGCGTCCTTCCCCGCTCGACGGTCGACGCCAGGGTGTCCAGGGCCACTCCCCGGCCCCGCGCCGCGAGCCGGGCGCGCGCGGACTCCAGCTGCTCCTGGTGGGCGGTGGCCTCGGGGCGGTGGCCGATGACGACGATCCTGCCCAGCGAGGGGGCGCGCGCCGCGAGCTCGAGGGCAACGTCCAGCTGGGCCAGGTCCGCCACGAGCAGGCGCGGTCCGGACTGCTCCACGACGGGGGCCAGCTGTGCCGCCGACGCACCCGACTGCAGGGGGACGGAGACCGCGCCGGAGCGGACGCAGGCGAGGTCCGCCACGGCGTACTCGGCACTCGTGGGCCCGAGGAGGGCGACGAAGTCTCCGGGGCCCAGCGGGGTTTCGGGATGGTGGCGCCACTCGGAGGCCACCGCGTCCACCCGCTCGCGGAGTTCGCCGTAGGTGAGCGTGTCGAAGCTGGGCAGCAGGCGCAGCGTGGTGCGGCCCGTCTGCGGGTCGGTGACCGGCTCGGTGGCACGCTCGCCGAGGGCGGGGCGGTCGGCGTACGCCTCCAGCACGGTGGCCACCAGCTCGGCGAGCGGCAGGTCGGGGCGCCGGATCGCCTCGGTGACGGCGTCCAGGGGCGCGGTGGCACGGAACTGGGCGTCAGTCGCGTACAGGTGGGCGCTGCGCCGGTCGGCGCGGGCGTCGAGTTCGTCGGCGGGGAGGCGGGATCGGGACACGGATGATCTCCTTTGCGGCCGAGAACGCCTTTTCAGGCGGGCGGTGTCGATGTTCGGGGGTGCGGTGCTTCCGTTCGGTCGGGCGGTGTTGCTGTGGGGGCGGGCGGTGTTGCTGGTCGGTCGGTGTTGCTGGTTCGGGCGGGGCGGTGTTGCCGTCCGGGCGGGCCGTATTGCCGTTGGGGCGGCCGCCCGCCCCGGCGGCGGGGTGTCGGGACACCGGGGTCGGCTGCGGGCTCAGCGTTCCTCGGCTGCGCGTGCCTCGGCGGTTTCGTGGTCGCGGGTGAGCCGGACGATCGCGCCCGCGGCCTCCCGGGCGCCGCCCGCGTCACGGGCCTCGATCGCGTCGACGAGCCGCCGGTGCAGGCCCGCGTGTTCCTCGGCGTGGGCGGCGTCCCAGGACATGCCGCCCAGGTGTGCGGTGAGCGCCGTGCCGAGGTGGTCGTACACCTCGATCAGCAGCTCGTTCCCGCTCGCCCGGACGACGGACCGGTGGAAGAGCGCGTCGACGCCCGTGGCCGCGACCGCGTCCTCGCCGGCAGCGGCCGCCTCGGCGTCGGCCAGCAGCTCCCGCAGCTGCCGCACCTGCTCCTCGCTGCGGCGCAGGGCCGCGGCGCCCGAGGCGTACTCCTCCAGAACGGTCCGTAGTTCCAGCACGTCGTCCCGCTCCGCGGAGCCCGCCCGCCGCACCATGACCGACTGGAGTTCGCTGGAGGAGCGGACGTAGGTGCCGTCACCGGCCCTGGGCTCCAGCAGGCCGAGGTGCACCAGCGCACCGATCGCCTCCCGCAGCGTGCTGCGTCCGACCCCGAGCTCCTCGACGAGGGCCTGCTCCGGCGGGATCCGCGTCCCGACCGGCCAGCCGCCCGCCTCGATGTGCGAGCGGAGGCTCTCCACGAGCTGGGCGGACAGGCTGGCCGTTCGCCGCGGTGCGCTGATGCGTCTCATGGAAAAGACCCTATACAAACATCAGACATTTGAACATCGGTTCTTTGATACCCGCACCACCCCTCGTCCGGGGCCGGCCCCGGACGTGCCCGGCGCCGGCCGGTCGGCGGCCACTACCGCTCGGCGGCCGCTACTGCTCGGCGGTCGGCGCGGTGTCGGCGAGCGCCCGCAGCGCATCGGCGGCGCGGGGCAGGCCGTTGACGTCGAGCACCTCGTACAGGTTGACGTTGAATTGCCAGGCGTTGGTGCTGTCGGCTATCGCGCGGATCACGGTGCGCTGGCCGTCGGTGAGCGGCTCGCCCTCGCCGTAGGCCGCGGTCGGGAAGACGATGTCGAGCAGCGCGTTGGCCACCGACGCGGCGTCGACCGGGTCGACCTCGTCCAGGGCGGCGCACAGCCCGGCGAGCAGGCCTTCGGTCTGCTCCGGCGGCAGGAGCGCCAGGGTGGTGACGGTGTCGGTGGTCGGGTCGCCCGTGCCGAGGTAGAGGCCCTCGAAGCCATCGGTGTCCAGGCCGCCCCGGAGCGCCTCGACGAGGAGCCGGGCGCCCGGGCCTGCGGCGGAAGGCCGTCGGCGTACCCAGGTCAGCGCCGCGCAGAAACGCAGCAGCGGGTCGTCGTCGGCGAGGTGCCGTTCCAGGGCCCGCAACGTGTCGTCGTCGGGCTCGTGCAGGCCCAGGCCGAGCAGGATCTCCGCGCGGATCCCGGGCTCGGGTTCGAGGGCGAGGCGGTCGTGCAGTGCCCGGGCCGCCGCCTCGCCCGGCGCCGCGGCGAGCAGGGCGACGGCCGGGCGCCGGATCCCGGTGCTCCGGTGGGCGGCCAGCCCGGTCCAGGTCGGTACGGCCTCGGTGAGGGCGGTGTGGACGTGGTGGTGGGCGGGCTCGGCGCCGCTGCGGGCGTAGTGCTCGCCGGGCTCCGTCGCTCCGGCGGGGAGGTCGGCCCGGATCCGCTTGAGCTCACGGACGGCGTCGGGGTCCCCGTCTCGGGTCGCGATGCCGGCCAGCAACTCCAGCAGGCCGAGCACGGCCCCGGGATCGGGATCGGGACCGGCCTCGACGGGGCGCCCGGCCAGCGCGGTCATGTACCGGAACGCCGGCCCGGCGGCCTCCGCGATGGTGTGCTGGTGGAGCAGCATGTGGGACAACTGCGCCAGGGCCAGGGAGATCGCGTCCGGGTTGGCGACGGACAGCCCCTTGAGCAGGAACGGCACCTCCTCCGAGTCGCCGAAGAAGGTGCCGAGGCGACCCCACGGCACCGCCTCGGCGCCGTCCAGCTCGCGCGGTACGGGCGCCGCGCGCCAGGCCTGCAGGGCATGGGCGGACCTGCCGATCCGCTCGTCGCGGGCGAGGCCGAGCCCGTCGAAGGACACCTCCCCCAGCGCGGCGCCGCCGGCCCCGAACAGGTTCCAGACCCCGACCGGGCCGCCCCGCGTGCCGGGATCGGCGTGCCCTTCGGCGACGACCGCCCCGCCGGGGCCCAGCGCACGGCAGCGTTCGACCGGCTCCCCCTCGACGGTGGCCCCGGTGGGCCCGACCTCCACCGTCCGGGTGCCGTCCGCGTCGTACCACCGCTCGCCGACGAGCTCGCCGTCCCGCTCGGTGCGCTCGACCCGGAGGGCGCCGTCGCGGTGGAACCGGCGGCGGATCACGGTGCCGTCGGCCGGCCACTCCCACTCCTGCTCCGGCACCCCGCCGCTGTACTTGCGCTCCGACAGCCGCGCGCCGTCCGGTCGGTACCGCTCGACCCGGTAGAGCCTGCCGGAGCTCAGGTACGCCCGGCGCTCCACCGGCCTGCCGCCGACGAAGTCCGCCTCCGCGTAACCGTGGTAGCAGCTGTCGGGGGCGTGGTAGCTCGGCCCCGTCGCGTCGGAGGTCTGGTGCCAGGCCTGCGTCCACCAGCGCCACGTGCCGACCGCCGCCCCGGTCGTCGGGTCCACTCCCCCGGCGACGAACGCGAGCATGCCCGCCACCCACACGGCGTCCTCGGGCACACCCGGCGAGGGCGCCGCGGGCGGGGTGCGCACCTCGGCCAGCTCCACGGCGTCGGCCGGGTCCACCGCGCCGACGTGTCCCGTCCCGTCGGCCCGTTCCGCCGCGCCGGCGCGTCCCGTCCCGCCTCCGCGTCCCGTCCCGCCGCCGTGTCCCGTCCCGTCGGCCCGCCCTGACCGCAGCAGCCGCAACGCCAGCTCCGGCAACCCCTCGTACGCGGCGTGCCACGCCGCGCCCGGCGAGGCGCCCAGACCGGCCGCCAGGCACAGCTCGACCGACGCGGCGTCACCGTCGCGGGCGGCCTCGATCAGTGGGTTCGCCCTCGCCTCACCCCGGGGGAACCGGGCGACCTCCTGCCCGGCCCGGTGGTAGATCACCCGCTCCGGAGCCCCGTCGGCGGTCCAGTACCGGGCCAGGCCCGCGAGCAGGCCGTCCTCCCGCC
Organism: Kitasatospora sp. NPDC004745; assembly: GCF_042873275.1. Lineage (NCBI taxonomy): Bacteria > Bacillati > Actinomycetota > Actinomycetes > Kitasatosporales > Streptomycetaceae > Kitasatospora > Kitasatospora sp. NPDC004745. The sequence goes on from NZ_JBIALK010000003.1 coordinate 57,939, forward strand.
GGCCGGGCAGCCACCAGCCGCCGGTCGGCAGGGCCTCGGCGGCCGCCGGCACACCGGCGGGACGCCCCGGCCCGACCCCGGGACGATCCGCCCCCTCCCCGAACTCCGTACCTCCCGGGGCCGGTTGTCCACCGGCGCCGGCCCCGACATCATCGACGTGCAGCTCACCAGACATGGTCGGAATGCAACCACTCCCCACCGACACACCGCACCCCGGGACGCCCGGGAACCCCGAAACCCCCACCCACCTGCGGGGACCGGTCGATCGCATGGCACCATCGGCGCATGCTCACCCCCACCGAGGCCGCCCTCCACCGGCCTGCCCGGCCCCGCCCCTCCGGGAGCCGCTGATGCTCCGTTGGTTCCGTCGCCGACGTGGCGACGCCGAAGGCGGCGACGGGATCGTCTCGCGCCGGGTCCTGCTCGCATCGGGCCACCAGCCCCTCCCCGTCGAGCTGGCCGGGCTGCAGGAGGAGGCGGAGGCCGGTGACGTCATCGCGATGGCGAACCTCGGCGCCGCCCTGGTCACCGTCGACCGCACCCGCGCGCTCCACTGGCTCACCAGGGCCTGGGACGCCGGGAACGCCGGCGCCGGCTTCAACCTGGGCACCCTGCACGAGATGTCCGGCGACACCAACCGCGCCCAGGTGGTCTGGGAACGCAGCGCCGCCCTCGGCGACCCCGACGCGATGCTCGGCCTGGTCCGCCAGGCCCTCGACCGCGGCGACCGGGCCACCGTCGAACACTGGACCCCGCTGATCCTCGCCCAGGACGAGGCCTACCCCGTCACCGCCCTCGGCGTGGCCCTCCGCGACAGCGGCGACGCGGACGGCGCCGTCCGGGCCTTCCTCCGCGCCGAGGCCCTCGGCGACGCCTATGCCATGGAGTACCGCGCCCGCCTCCTCGACGCCCGCGGCGCCCACGAGGAGGCCACCGCCCTCCGCGCCCGCGCGGCCACGGCCGAACGCATGATGTGACCCGGCCGGCCGGCCCCAGCGGCGGCCGGCCGCTTCCTACGACGCCCCTGTGCGTGCGGCGAGCTCCCGCACGCCAGGTACCGACACGGGCGCGTAGAGCAGATCCGCTGTCAACGCCCGCAGAGCCGGACGGCGCACCTCCTCCGGTGCTACCCGTCTGCGTGATAAGTCCTGATCCCGGCTAAGGGAGCGGTCCCGCACCCTTAGCCGGGTTGCTTGAGGAGTCGCGGCCCGTCGTCTTCGGGCGTCTTGGTGGTGAAGTGGTTCAGGCTGGCCGTGGGGCAAGGGGCCGGGCGCGCTCGAGGAGTTCCCGGATGTGAAGGTTGCGGCGGTGAGGCCGGGTCACGGAGCGCATCGTGCGGAGTCGGTCGTCGGCGCGGCCGGACTGGACATGGGGGTAGTCATCCAGGGCGAGGTTCCAGTTCTGGACGGCTTCTTCCAGCCTGCCGACTTCGAGCTGCCATTCTGCGAGCATCGCGCGGTGCCGGACGCGGGCCCGGCGGTACACGGCAGGCCGGACCTTCTCGGAGTGTTGGAGCGCACGGATGGCGCCGGCGCGGTCGCCGAGCTCGTAGTTGACCTGGGCGACGTGGTACGAGAGCGAGGCAGGGTCGTAGGAGCCGTGGGCCTTGGCCTTGGACTCGGCCTGTTCCATGGCGACTTCGGCCTCATGGAGCATGGCCAGGGCGCCGAAGCGGTCGCCGGTCCGGGCGAGGGCGTGGGCCTGCTGTCCGGCAAGGAAGGCACGCATCCGCGGTCCGGCCTCGGGTGAGGCGGCAGCGGCGGCGTTCGCGTACCGCAGCGCGGGGGCGCCGTGGCCGAGTTCGACGGCTTGGACGCTCATGCCCCGCAGGGTCGTGCAATAGGTGAGGTGGTCACCGGCGGCGAGAGCCAGCTCCAGCGCCTTGGTGTAGTAGCTCTGGCCGAGCAGGTCCAGGCGCTCGTCCACAGCCATGTAACCGGTCAGGTAGAGGTGGTCCGCGGCGGCGGAGAGCATCGCCCTGCGGACCTCGTCGGAGGCGGTGGCCTTGAGGTACGGGGCGACGTTGTTGACCATGAACGCGGCGGCCATCGGGCGGGCGGTCCGGCCGCCGAACTGGTCGTCCAGTTCGCTGATCTTCTCAGTCATGGCGATCACGGACTGGACCTCGGCCATGCCGATCCGGGTGTGCGGGTCGGTCTTCAGACGTCCGAGCCGTCCGATGTGGTCGGGCCAGCCAGGGATGGTGAGGGCGACCGAGTACAGGCCCGCTCCGAGTACGCCCCTGCGCGATGGGTCCATGTCCATAACCCCCAAATCGATCAGTCCCGCCACCGTATCCGTGGACCGGGGCTGAACGTCAGGCTCATCAGCGAAGCCCGCCTCGAACGCCGTGACCGGCCGCCCCAGGCGGCGGGTGAGAGCCTCCAGCACCACCTTCCGGTACTTGGCCATGGGCCGGGTGCCCGAGAGCCAATGTGAGACGGCCGACTCGTCATACCGCAGCTTGTACCCGGCCTCGGTGCCGGCCCGGTTGACCGCCCGGGCGAACTCGCCGTTGCTCGCCCACCGGCACTCGGCGACCAGGGTCGCGAGCTTGTCATTGGGTGTCCGTTCGCGTGCTGTCATCGCCGCCCCCGGGCCAGGTTTCAAGGGTTTCAAGCGTCCGTGGTGTCTCTACCGTGTTCACGCCCAGCGCACACCTGTTGACTGACTGTCAGGCCGAGCGGGCGCTCCGGAAAGGGGCCAGCTACGGCTTCACGATCGGCGGCACCGGCGATCCGCTCGGCCATTCCCGGGTGGCCGGTGCCGCTCTCCAGGCCAGCACCGAAGGGTTTCTCACCGTGGTCGTGCACTCCCATGTCTTCTTCCTGACCCGAGATCCGGTCTCCGTGCCTATCGCCCGCCGCCGGGTGAGGACCGGCATCGTCAGCTGGGGCGTCCTGCTCGACAAGGACTCCCGGCTCGCGCTGGACACGGTCACCTCCGAACTGGTGACCAACGCCGTCCGACACACCCAGAGGCCGATGCTCACCGTTGCCGTCCACGTGAGCGTGCGGCTGCGGCGCGTCCTGGTCGAGGTCTACGACAGCTCGACCGCGCTGCCCCGGCGCCGCCGGGCCGGTGCGGAGGCGGAGAGCGGCCGGGGGCTGGAGCTGGTCGAGTGCTTCTCCCTGGCGCACGGGGCCGAGCTGACCGAGCGGGGCAAGCGGGTCTGGGCCGAGCTGGCCCTGCCCGAACAGCCGGTGACCCGACGCCAGCTCCTGGCCGGCCCGCGCCGGGCGGTGCGAGCCGCTCTGCGCGTGATCCCGCGTCCCGGACGCTCCCCGATACAGCCGCCATTCGCGCCCGGCAGCACCCGCCCCCACACCGCCGCCTGAACCGGCACCTCGCACCGCCCAGCGAATCCCGCCTCGAAGGGAGATCGGCCCCGATGACCAGCGCGATCAACACGGACGGAATCCTCGGCCGCCGCGGACTGCAGACCGGCGTCGAGTGGTCCGCGCCCACAGCTGCCCGCGCCCGCGCCGCCCAGCTCGTCGCCGAGCACCGCACCCGCCACCAGGAGATCCTCCGCAACCCGCACCTGAGCGCCGAGTGGGCCCGCGCGGCCGTTCACGCCCCGCACCTGCTGGCCGCCGTCCAGGGGGCGATCGGGCCGGACATCGCGGTGGAGAACACCTTCCTCGTGATGAAGTGGCCCGGCCGTGTCTTCCAGATCCCCTGGCACCAGGACGGCATCGACGCCCGGGTCGAACTCGACCCCGACCGGTCGGTCTCCGCCTGGCTGGCCATCAGCGACGCCACCCTCGAAAACGGCTGCCTCCACGCCCTCTTCGGCTCCCACCACCTCGGCTACCTGCCGTTCTCCTCCGAGGCCGATCACGGCGCCGAACGCGGCCGGGCCGACCAGGCGACCGGTTTCACCACCGACGCCTCGACCGCCCTCCCGCTTCGCGCTGGCACCGCCCTGCTGATGGACAGCCGCCTGCTGCACCGCTCCGGCACCAACACCGGCGACGGCGCCCGCGTCGGCCTGAACGTCCGCTACGTCGCCCCCGGCGGCATCCGCCGCCGCGACCCCCAGAGCCCCAGCCTGGACCCGGTCACCGGGACGGGCTGGTAGCACCACCCAAGGGATCAACACCCCAACGAGAGGAGCACAACGCCGTGACCATCCTCGAAGAGATCGCCACCCGCGAGGACCTGGTGACCCGGGTCCGCGTCCTGACCGGGGAGGACGTCGACGCGGCCCGCCGCGCCGACAAGACCCCGATCGCCAAGTCCGACTGCACCTACTACTGCCCCGACGCGGCCACCGCCGAGCAGTGCATCCAGTCCCTGCGCGAGTCCGACGAGCGCCTGCGCAACCGCCCCGAGGAGCTCATGCTCTGGGACTGGCAGTGCACCTACTGGGAGGCCGAGCCGGGCAACCCCAACGGCGGCGGCACCGTCCTCCTCGGCGTCGCCTGGTACGACAAGGCGTTCTTCGACGACCGCCGCGACGCCTGGTTCGGCGCGATGCACCAGCGGATCTACAAGGAGCTCGGCATCCCGCTGGAGGACATCACCGTCACCCACTGGCAGCTGCTCGCCGGCTGACCTGAGCACCACCAGCACACCGGCCAGGCCCCGCGATGCGGGGCCAGGCCCACGCCCTTACTCAGTCACGGGCCGCCAGCTCCGGCACCGGCTCGACCTCCAGCAGCGGCCGGCGACCCCGCGCCAGAACCAGTACCAGCACGGCCCCCGCCCCGCTCACCAGCGTCACCGCCAGGCCGCTGGTCAGGAACGCGGCCCTCGGGCCGGTGGCGGCCAGTGCCGGGACGAACAGCATCGAGACCGTCCCGCAGGTGCGGATCACGGTCAGGTCCACCGTCAGCAGCCGCCTTCGGGCGGCCGGAGGGAACAGCGCAAAGTGCGTCGACAGCGCGATCTGCAAGAACGGCGACACCGCCCCGGCCAGCAGCGACAGCGCCAGCAGAACTGGCAGCGACCCGGCCAGCCCGGTGGCCGCCAGCACCAGCCCCGACACCGCCCACGCCCCGCAGTACACCGCCGGCAGCGGCACCGGCAGCCGCACGTTCCCGGCCACCAGGTTCCCGGCCAGGGCCCCGGCGCCGGTGCAGGCCAGCACCGCCGCGTACACGGAGGCCCCGGCGCCGAGCCGGGCGCTCAGCAGGGCGGGCATCGCCAGCGACACCGCCCCGGCGAAGATCCCGATGCCGTGCACGACCAGCACCACACCCGTGTCCGGATGTGTCCGCACCAGCGACCAGGCGCCCGGCCGTACCCCGGCCGCCTGCGGCCCGGCCTGCGGGGAAGCGGCGGCCGGGCGGACGCGGGTGGCCAGCAGCACCAGGGCGACGGCCGAGACGGCGAACGTCACCGCGTCCAGCCAGAACAGCCCGGCCAGCGGCATCACCGCCAGCAGCAGCCCGGCCGCCCCAGGCCCGGCGATCCGGGCAATCCGGCCGGTCAGGTCCATCAGCCCGCTGACGGCCTGAACCTCGCCCGGCCTCACCAGGTCCGGCACCATCGCGCCGAGATTCGGGTCGAACAGCGCCCCGCCGATCCCCAGCAGCGCGGCCGAGGCGATCAGCCCCACGGTGCCGAACTCGGCCCACGCCCACGGAAGTGCGGTCACCAGCACCAGCCGCGCGGCGTCCACCGCCGCCAGGGCCCGCAGCGAGGCGAACCTGTCCATCACCCGGCGACCCACCGTGCCCAGCACGATGTACGGCAGGGACTCGGCGACGGCCACCAGGCCCATCGCCCCGGCGCCCGCGTGCTCCCACGCCATCCACATCACGGCCATGGCGTACAGACGGTCGCCGAACACCGACGCCGTCTGCGCTCCCCACAGCAGGAGAACAGGTCCACGCCGTAGCAGCCGCACGTATCGCATGATCCACCCCGCACCAGGAAGCACGAAGTCCCGGCAGCGAGCCGCCACCGGGAACTCCCCACACCCTAGGGCAACTTGAGGCCCGGCCGATGCAGGCGCCCCGAGTATGGCGTCCCGTCGCCGGCGGCCACATCCCTCGGCCGCCGTTCGGCTGACCGCTCCGCCAAGGCCCGGGCGGGGCGGCGGTCACGGGCCCGGGTGCCAGTGGGCTTCGAGGGTGGTCCTGCCGTCCGGCGTGGTGACGGGGTGCCAGGTGGCCCGGGGCCGTGCGGCGCGGATGGGCGTGCCCGGGGCTCCCAGGGCGTGCAGGACGGGGCTGTCGAGGGGGCTGGTGGCGAGGCGGTGGAGCAGCTGCGCGAGGGCGGCGCGCAGGCTGCGGCTGCGGGGGCCGGCGGCGTGGACGGCGGGACGAAACACAGTGGAAACGGACATGCGGCTCACCTCCGGGACGGCCTGCGGACCTGCAGGTCGGTCCAGCCTCCACCACCGCTCGCCCGTCGCCGCCCGGTTTGACGCACTGCTCACGCGGCCCTGACGGGGTTCTGACGCCCCACCACCGCCGAGCGGTTCGGCCGCTCGGCCACCCGGGCGTCCGGGGCGGGCGCCCCGGCCCCTCACGACGGCACGCGCGCACCCGTGAGCTGCGGTTTACGCCGGAGCGCGGGCGACGTGATCTCTCCTTAATACCGCCTCCCTAGGGTGCTGCCCGTGGGAGCCCCCCGGGGGCGTCCCGCACCGCCGGGCGAAAGGGTTCCGCAGGGGGCCGGGTCGACGGCGGGGACCGCAGGACCGCTACCGGAGAGGGGGCCGTGGTGCCGGCACCGAACGCGAGGCCCGTCGCACCCGTCACGCCCGTCGCGCCCGTCAGGACCGTCTGTTCGTACTGCGGGGTCGGCTGCGGCATGCTGCTGGACGTCGCGGTGGAGGCGGGGACGGGCCGCCGCACGGTGGCGAAGGCGTCCGGCGACCGCGAGCACCCGGCCAACGCCGGGCGGCTCTGCACCAAGGGCGCGACCACCGCGGACATGCTCGCCGCCCCCGGGCGCCTCACCACGGCACTGATGCGGGCCGAGCGCGGCGCCGAACCGGTGCCCGCGGACGTGGACGAGGCGATCGCGGCCACCGCGCGGCGCCTGCGCGCGGTCCTCGACGAGCACGGGCCGGACGCGCTGTCCTTCTACGTCTCGGGCCAGCTGACGCTGGAGGCCCAGTACCTGGTGAACAAGCTCGCGAAGGGATTCGTCGGCACCAACCAGATCGAGTCCAACTCCCGTCTGTGCATGGCGAGTGCGGGCAGCGGCTACAAGCTGTCGCTGGGCGCCGACGGGCCGCCCGGCTCGTACCGGGACTTCGACCACGCGGACGTCTTCCTCGTCATCGGCTCCAACATGGCCGACTGCCACCCGATCCTGTTCCTGCGGATGATGGACCGGGTGAAGGCGGGCGCCAAGCTCATCGTGGTGGACCCGCGCCGCACCGCGACCGCCGACAAGGCCGACCTCTTCCTGCAGGTGCGGCCCGGCACGGACCTCGCGCTGCTGAACGGGCTGCTGCACCTGCTGGTGGAGAACGGGCACACCGACCCGGCCTTCATCGAGGAGTTCACCGACGGCTGGGACGCCGTGGCCGACTTCCTGCAGGACTACCCGCCGGCGGCGGTCTCCGGGATCACCGGCATCCCGGAGGAGGACCTGAGACGGGCGGCCCGGCTGATCGGCGAGGCCGGTGAGTGGATGAGCTGCTGGACGATGGGGCTCAACCAGTCGACGCACGGCACCTGGAACACCAACGCCCTGGTCAACCTGCACCTGGCGACCGGCGCGATCTGCCGCCCCGGCAGCGGCCCGTTCTCGCTCACCGGGCAGCCCAACGCGATGGGCGGCCGGGAGATGGGCTACATGGGGCCCGGGCTGCCCGGCCAGCGCTCGGTGCTGGTGCCGGAGGAGCGGGCCTTCGTCGAGGAGCTCTGGGGCCTGCCCGCCGGGACGCTGCGCACCGAGGTGGGCCGGGGCACGATCGAGCTGTTCGAGCGGATGGCGGAGGGCACGGTCAAGGCCTGCTGGATCATCTGCACCAATCCGGTGGCCTCCGTCGCCAACCGGAAGACCGTCATCGCCGGTCTGGAGGCCGCCGAACTCGTCGTCACCCAGGACGTGTTCGGCGACACCGAGACCAACGCCTACGCGGACGTGGTGCTGCCCGCCGCGATGTGGGCCGAGTCCGAGGGGGTGCTGGTCAACTCGGAGCGCACCCTGACCCTGGCGCAGCCGGCGGCCGACCCGGCCGGCCAGGCCCTGCCCGACTGGCAGTTGATCGCCCGGGTGGCCTGCGCCATGGGGTTCGAGGAGGGGTTCGGCTACGCGAGCGCCGAGGAGGTCTTCGAGGAGATCAAGCGGGCCTGGAACCCGAAGACCGGCTGGGACCTGCGGGGCGTGACGTACCGTCGGCTGCGCGAGACACCCGTGCAGTGGCCTGCGGCGCACGCCGACGGGCCGGACCGCAACCCGGTGCGCTACCTCAACGACGGGGTCAGCCAGGACCTGCTGGAGCGGCCGGACGGCAGCCGGCCCCGGTTGGCCTTCCCGACCGCCACCGGACGGGCCTCGTTCTTCGCCAGGCCGCACCTGCCGGCCGCCGAACTACCGGACGACGACTACCCGTTCACCCTCAACACCGGCCGTCTGCAGCACCAGTGGCACACCCTCACCAAGACCGGCCGGGTCCCCAAGCTCAACCGGCTCGCCCCGGGGCCCTTCGTGGAGGTCCACCCGCAGGACGCCGCGACCCTGGACGTCACCGACGGCGACCACCTGGAGATCACCTCCCGGCGGGGCCGGGCCGTGCTGCCGGTCGTGGTCACCGACCGGGTCCGCCCGGGCGACTGCTTCGCGCCGTTCCACTGGAACGACCTCTTCGGCGAGTACCTCAGCATCAACGCCGTCACCAGTGACGCGGTGGACCCGGTGTCCTTCCAGCCGGAGCTCAAGGTCTGCGCGGTCGCCCTGCGGGCGGTGGCGGCCCCGGAGGTACCCGAGGCCCGTACAGCCGGCACAGCCGGAGGAACGCACGAGGCCGGGGAGACCCCCGCCGGGGCCCCCGCCACGCCGACCCCCGCCGCGCCGACCCCCGCCATGGCGGGCGCCCCGTCGGCACAGGTGGCGGCGCTGGCCGGGCTGCTCGGCGTCGCCGACCACGCCCCGCCCGTGCTGACCGCCGCCGAACGCGTCTACCTGTCCGGCTTCCTCACCGGGCTGGGCTCCGCTCCCCCGCAGGCCGCCGCCCCGGTGCCGGTGCTCCCCGCGCAGGCTCCGGTGGACGAGGAGCGGGCCCGGTGGATCAACGGGGTGCTGGCCGGGACGTTCTCCCGCACCGCGGCCGTCGGGCCCGACCACCCCGATCCCCCCGCCGGCCCCGCCGGCCCCGTGACGGCGACAGCGGCCGCGTCACCGTCAACGGCAACGGCAACGGCACCGCCCGCGCGCAGGGTGGCCGTGCTGTGGGCCTCGCAGACCGGCACCGCCGAGCAGGTCGCCGCCGAGGCCGCAGACCGGCTGGCGGCGGAGGGCTGGCAGCCGGTGCTGCTCGGCATGGACCAGGTCGGGCCCGACACCCTGGCCGACGGGACGCCGCTGCTCCTGATCACCAGCACCTTCGGCGACGGCGAGGCCCCGGACAACGGTTCCGCCTTCTGGGAGCGGCTGCTCACCGAGGGCCTGCCGGACGCGGCGCAGCTGCGGTACGCCGTCCTCGCCCTCGGCGACTCCAGCTACGGCGACTTCTGCGGGCACGGTCGCCGGCTCGACCAGCGCCTCGGGGAGCTCGGCGCCACCCGGCTCGCCCCGCGTGCCGACTGCGAGCCGGACTACCGGGACGCGGCGGGCCGGTGGCTGGACCAGGTGGTCGCGGCCCTGGCCGCGCACCGGACGGAGGCCTCCGGACCGGCTCCCACCCCGGCACCCGCTCCGGCATCCGGCCTGACCGCCACCGCCCCGACCGCCCCCGCCACCACCACCGCCGCAGCCGCCTCCGCCCGGGCGGCACGGCGGCCGGGCCACACCAAGCGCTACACCAAAGCCGACCCCTTCGGCGCCCTGCTGGTCGGCAACCGGCTGCTCAGCCTGCCGGGCTCGACCAAGGAGGTCCGGCAGTTCGCCTTCGACACCCGCGGGGGCGAGCACGGCGATCTCGACTACCGGGCCGGGGACGCCCTGGGCGTCTGGCCCGAGAACTGCCCCGAGCTGGTGGCGGAGTGGCTGGCCGTCACCGGGCTGGACCCGACGGAGACGGTCGTCGTCCCGGGCTCCGCGCCCGGCGCCGGGGAGCTGCCGCTGGGCGAGGCGCTGCGGAGCCGCCTGGAGATCGCCCGGGTCACCCCGGACCTGCTGCGTTTCGTGGCCGAGCGCTCCGGCGACCGCGACCTGCGGCGGTTGCTGCGCCGGGACAACACCGGCGAGCTGGCGAAGTGGAGTTGGGGCCGACAGGCGGTGGACGTGGTCGGTGCGCTGCCGGTCCGGGCCCGCGCCGACGAGTGGGTGGGCGTACTGAGGCCGCTGCAGCCCCGGCTGTACTCGATATCCTCCAGCCCGCTCGCGCACCCGGGCGAGGTCCGGCTGACGGTGTCCGTGGTCCGCTACCCGACCGGCTCCGGACGGCTCCGCAAGGGCGTGTGCTCCGGGTACCTGGCGGACGGCGCCGAGGACGGCCCGGTGCCGGTGTTCGTCCAGCCGTCCGCGCACTTCCGGCCCCCGGCCGACCCTTCGACGCCGATGATCATGGTCGGCCCGGGCACCGGCATCGCGCCCTTCCTCGGCTTCCTGGACGAGCGGCGGGCCGCCGGCCACTCCGGCCCGAACTGGCTGTTCTTCGGCGAGCAGCACGAACGGACCGACTTCTACTACCGCGAGGAGCTCGCCGCGTTCCGGGCCTCGGGGCACCTGAACCGGCTCGACCTCGCCTTCTCCCGCGACCAGCGCAACAAGGTCTACGTCCAGGACCGGATGCGCGAGCACGGCCTGCGGATCTGGGAGTGGCTCCAGGACGGCGCCCACCTGTACGTCTGCGGGGACGCCTCCCGGATGGCCCGGGACGTCGACCGGGCCCTGCGCGAGATCGCCCGCACCCACGGCGGCCTGGGCGAGGACGAGGCCGCCGTGCACCTCAAGCAGCTCGCCGCCGACCGCCGCTACGTGCGCGACGTCTACTGAGCGCTCACTGGCCGGCCCGCGTGCTCGGGCCGCTGCCGGCGCGCGCCCAGACGCCGCCGGACGGCGGGCAGCAGCGCCAGGGCGAAGCCGATCAGCGCGGCGAGCAGGTGGCCGACGGTGGTGAAGTCGGGCAGCGGGCCGGTGACGTCCATGCCGCCGAGCGGCCACCCGATGACGAGCACCGCCCAGGGCACCCGGGCCCGGAGCGGCAGGGCCGCGGTGCAGAGCGCCAGGACGGTCTGGGCGCCGTAGCTGACGCCGAAGTCGTCGGCCGTGCGGACGTCCTCCGGGTACCAGCCGTGCCCGAGCGCCACGGTGATCACCACCGCGGTGAGCAGGGTCGCGAGGACGTGCCCGGCGAGGAAGGCACCGAAGGCGCGCAGCGCGCCGAGGCGCTGTTCGAGCCAGGCCAGGCAGCAGCAGACGCCGAGGCCCAGGGTGATGGCGGTGGAGCCGATCGACAGCGAGCCCAGGTCGGTGAGCGTGCCGTCGAAGAACAGCGCGCTGCCGAGCAGCGCCGTCACCGGGTGGTCCGCCAGGTTGTCCAGGTTGGTGCTGAGGTACTGCAGCAGCTCCGCGGCGTCACCGTGGACGACCCAGGCGTGGCCGGCCAGCAGCAGGCAGACGTAGCCGAAGGTGACGGGCGACCGGCACGGGTACCGGGCGACGCCCAGCAGCACCCGCCGGCTCGGCGACATGGTGACGGCGGCCGTGGCCGCGCCGGCCCGCTGCCGCGGAAACGTGCTCCTCATCCGGGATTCTCCCCAACGTACGGTGATCTGACGGAGGCACGGTACGCCACCGCGGCGGGCCCGCCCTGCAGCCGCCCCCGCCCGGGCCGTCGCGCCCCCGGGAGCCGGGCGGCCGCTACCGCAGCGGTCCGAGCTCGCCATCCACCACGGTCTCGGTGATCAGGGGGCGGTGCCGGAGGGCGAGCAGCTCGTTCGCCAGGCCCACGACCGCCCGCGGGTCCCGGTCGGTGTGGGCGAGGATCTCGGCGGCCGAGAGCCCGCGCGGGACGGCCCCGGCGTCGAGCAGGGCCCGCCACTCCTCCGGCGGGAGCTCCAGGAACTCCAGACCGGTCAGCCGGGCGATCTCCAGCGGGTCGGCGAGCGCCCCGGGGCCGGCGCACAGGGTGCGGAGCCGGGGCAGCCCGGCCACGGGCGCGAGGCTGACCCGGTCGCCGCGCCAGCCGCCGAGGGTCAGCACCTCCAGGTCGGGGTGGGCCGCGGCCTCGACCTCGCCGGGCCGCTCGCCGTGGAGCCGCACCACCGCCCGCGCGCGGCCCGGCATCCGCCCCGCGTACCCGTCCCGACCCGCGTACCCGTCCCGGTCCGGGTGCAGCACCTGGTCGGTGAGGGACTCGGCGAGCAGGTCGGCTCCGACGCTCCGCTCGGGGGCGAGCACGATCACCTGCCCGTGGTGGCCGCGCGGCCTTGGCGTCAGGTCCACGGCGACGCGTCCCCCGCCGCCCGTGTCGCCGATGACGATCCATCCGGGCGAGCCGACCAGGCCCTGCACGGCCGCCCCGGGGGCGGTGCCGGCCGCCTCGGTCGCCGCGGTCCCCCAGCGGAACGACCGGGACGACGCGTCGGCGATCGCGAGGCGGTCCAGGTGGAACAGCTCGAAGCCGACGGCGTCGTCGACGCGCTGGCCGGCGTCGAAGTCGCCGTCCCAGTCCTCCCACCGGGCGCGGGTCACCCGGTAGAGCGCGCGGACCTCCTCGGGCAGCGCGACACCCAGGCGGGCCTCCGCCGCGGCGATCTCCTCCTCGGTGGCACCGATGGCGTCGGGTATCCGCTCGCGCAGCGTCCGCTCCAGCAGGGCCGGGTCCGCGGACGGGGCCGGCCCCGCCCCCGGCACGGCCTCGGGCAGGCGGCGCCACGGTTCGGGCACGGCGCCCTCGACCAGCAGCAGCGCGCCCGGGTGGGCGTTGCCGAGGGGGGACTCGACGGCCGCGCCGTGGTCGAACAGGCGGAGCACCGCCCGCCCGCACGGCGGGATCTCCGCGACGAGCGCCAGAGCTTCGATCCCGGCCCCGGCGATCGCACCCCGCACCCGCTCGGCCGCTTCGAGCTGCGCCCGGTTCTCCGGCGGAGTGGCGCCCCCGGGCTGCGGCGTCCGCCACCGCAGGGGAAGGCTGTACCCGTGCCGGTCGAAGCTCCCCGCCACGTAGCCGCCCGGTTCGGCGAGGGCCGCGGCGTGGTCGCCGCGCAGGATCCGCAGCAGCGGCTCCCAGGTGGCGAAGTCGTGGAGTGCGGACACCGCTGGCCTCCGGTCGGTCCGGTGATCGTGACGGTGGCGATCATGCCACCCGCCTCCGGAGCCCTCGACCGGATGCGCCGGATCCGCCGGATCCGCCCGGCCGCCGGGGCCGACCCCCCTCGGGTCACCGCTGGTCAGCCCGGTCAGCCCGGACCGGACCAGGGGCCAGGCCACCGGGCTGCTGTCGGCGCGCCCGACGCCTACCGGCCCGCGCCGATGCGCTGGCGCAGGAAGAGCGCGGCACGGTCCAGTGCCTCGTCCGCCTCGTCGAGGACGCCCGCGAAGGCCTGGAACACGTGCGGTACGTCGGCGGTGACGTCCAGGACGACGTCCACACCGGCGGCCCTGGCCCGCGCGGCCAGGCGGGTGGAGTCGTCCAGCAGCAGCTCGTTGGCGCCGACCTGGATCAGCATCGGCGGGAAGCCGGTCAGGTCGGCGAGGACGGCCGGGCTGAGCAGCGGCTGGTGCGGGTCGGCTCCGGCGAGGTACAGGGCCCCGGTGTGCGCGAGGGCGGCGCGGGTGAAGATCGGGTCGACGCCCTCCTTGGTGTCCATGCTCTCGCCGCTCCGGGTCGCGTCGACGCCCGGGGAGAGGGCCAGCAGGGCGGCCGGCAGCGGAAGGCCCGCGTCCCGGGCGGCCAGGCAGGTGGTGACGGCGAGTCCGCCGCCGGCGGAGTCCCCGGCGAAGACGATCGTCGAGGGGTCCTCGCCGCGGTCGAGGAGGGCGCGGTAGGCGCTCAGGGTGTCCTCGATCGCGGCCGGGAAGGGGTGTTCGGGGGCGAGCCGGTAGTCGACCGAGTAGGCGCCGAGTCCGGTCCTGGCGACGAGGTTCCCGGTCAGGCCGAGGGCGGTCTCGGGTGAGCCGAAGACCCAGCCTCCGCCGTGGAAGTACAGGATGGTCCCGCTGGCTCCCCCGGCCCCCGCTCCTACGACCCCTACGACCCCTGCGTCCCCGGCCGGTTCGACCCGCAGGGCGGGCCGGTCCCCGAGGGTGGTCGGCGTGGTGCGGATGCGGTCGTGCGGCACGATCATCCCCGCCATCAGGGCCCGGAACCCGGCCCGGATCTGCTCGACCGACTGCGGGCCCTCCGGGCCCGGCTGCCGCAGGATCGCGTCGACCCGTGCGCGCTGTTCGCTGCTCATGTGCACTCTCCCCAGGGCAAGTAGCTTCCCGTACACTATATGCCGTGGAATACACATTGGATGGCGAGAACGCCGCGAGCGACCTGCCGGGCGTCTTCTCCGACCTCGTCCGGTGCGAGACCCGGCTGTACAACGCCCTCAACGACCGGCTCCGCGAGCAGCACGGGATCGTCACCTCGCAGTACGAGTTCCTGAGCTACCTGCGCGACCACCCCGGGTGCCGGGTGGCGGACCTCGCCGCCGAGTTCGCGATCGGCGTGGGGGCGACCAGCAAGGGCGTCGACCGCCTGGAGAAGCTGGGGTGGGCCGCCCGGCAGCCGAACCCCGCCGATCGCCGGTCCTCGCTGCTGGCCCTCACCGCCGACGGCACCCGGGTCGTCGACGCGGCACAGCGCACCTTCACCGGCACCCTGGCCGAGCTGCTCGGCGGCACCCTCGACGGCCCCTCCCTGACGGCGGTCGCGGCGGCCCTCACGACCCTGCGGTCCGCCCTCGAACGCGACCAGGTCGGCACCCCGAGCGGCTGACGCACCGTCGGCGTCACAGGTGGGAGCTGATCTCGCCGCCCGTGCTAAGCACGATGGCGACGCCGTTGGCCATGGCCCCGGCATCGTGCTGGTCGGCGTCCATCGTGCCGACCACCTCGTTGTCGAGGCCGGTGACCACCGCCCGGTAGTGGAGCTCGCCGACCTCGGTGGCCACGTCCGCGGCGCGGCGCCGCCCCACGTGCCGCCGGACCTGCCGGGACAATGGGCCGATGACCAGTCAGCTCCCCCGGGGCATCCAGCACCTCATCCCCACCGCTCCCACCACCACCGCCGGTGAACGGGCCGCCTCCCAGCTGCTCCACCTGCGCACCGCCACCCTGCCGGTGCCGGTGCTGGCCGCCGCCGTCGAGCTCCTCGCCGAGCTCCTGGCGAGCGGGGACCCGGCCACCCGGGCGGCGGCCGCGGACGTCCGCGCCCGGCTGCTGGCGTCGATCGAGGACGCCGCCCCGCCCGCCACCGGGCCCCGCCCGCGCGGGGCCTGAGACCTGGGCCGGGAGCCGCGGACGGCGACGGGCCCCGCCGCTCCACCTCGGAGCGTGCGGGGCCGTCGTGTTGTCGTGCCGTCGTGCTGTCGCACCGTCGTGCTGTCATGCCGTCGCACCGTCGTACCGGCATGCCGTCGCGCCGTCAGGCGGGGTGGCGGGCGGCGCGGAGGGCGAGGCGGGCGTAGGCGCGGACGTCGGCGTCGGAGTCGGCGAGCCGGGCGCGGAGCGCGGGGGAGGCGACGGGGTCGGCGGCGTGGGGGGCCAGGGCGCGGACGGCGGACTTGCGGACGTCGTTGTTGGCGTCGTCGAGGAGGCGGGTGAGCGGTCCGAGGGCCGCGGCGGTGCCCAGCGCGGTGGCGGCCGACCGCCGGACCTGCCACGCCCCGTCGGTGGCGCCGGCCAGGGCGCGGGTGAGCAGCGCGGGCGGGCACCCGATGCCGGCGGCTCCCTGGAGGGCCGCGGCGCGGACCAGCGGGTCGGCGTCGGCGGCGAGGGCGGTCAGCGCCGTGACGGCGGCGGCGGTCGACTGCCCGACGGTGCCGAGTCCTTCGGCAGCCGCGACCCGGACCTCGCGCGCCGCGTCGCCGGCGGCGGTGGCCAGCCGGTCCGCGGCGTCGAGGGCGACCAGCCCGCGGACGGCCTGCAGGCGGACCGGGACGGCCGGGTCGCCGAGCCCGGCGGTGTACAGCGCGGCGGTGCCGGTGCGCAGTGCGCGGGAGAGGTCCAGCGCGGCGGCCCGGACGACCGGGTCGCCGGCGCCGGCGGCCCGCTGCAGGGCGGGGCCGAGCGAGGCGTCCAGGACCTCGACCAGTTCGCGCAGCCCGGCGGCGGCCGCGGCCCGGACCAGCTCGTCGGGGTCGGTGAGGGCCCGGGCGAGGGCGGGGCCGGTGCCGTCGGGGGCGGCCTCGGTGAGCACGGCGACGGCGGTGCGCCGCACATCGGCGGCCGGATCCGCCAGGTAGGGCGTCAACTCTGCCAGGCTGGGCGTCCGTTCGGCGGTCCGCAGCAGGTCGAGCAGTCGGGGGGAGCCGGCGGGTGCGGTGCCGGCGGCCGGTGCGCTGCGGGGCGTACCGGGGGCGGCGCCGGTGCGGCCGACCGGCAGCGGGTGCACCTCGCCGAGGACGGTGGACTCGCCGCCCGGGGGCTCCAGTCCGTCGACGGGCACCAGGTAGGGGGCGACGGGCCGGGTGAGGAACTCCATGGCGCCGGCGGCGTTCTTGCGCAGGTTGAGGTGGCGGAACCAGCGTGCGTCGTCGCGCTCGGGGCGGTCGACCCGCTGGTGGTAGAGGCCCCAGCGGCTCTCGGCGCGGGCGAGCGAGGAGCGGGCGGCCATCTCGGCGCAGTCCCGGATGAAGTCGACCTCGACGGCGCGCATCAGCTCGTGCGGGGTGCGGGCGCCGATGGCGGCGACCTCGGCGCGCATCCGTTCGGTGTGCTCGATGGCGATGGACAGCCTGGCGTCGGTCTTGGGTGGGGCGATGTAGTCGTTGACGAAGCGGCGCAGCTTGTACTCGACCTGCGGCTGGGTCGGGCCGTCGGGGTGGCGCAGCGGGCGGTAGACGAGCTCGTGGGCGGCGGCGATCTGGTCGGCGGGCAGTTCGGCCCGCTGCGCGGGCAGGTGGGCGGCGGCGTGGGTGCCGGCGAGGTCGCCGAAGACGAACGCGCCGATCATGTAGTTGTGCGGGACGCAGGCGAGGTCCCCGGCGGCGTAGAGGCCCGGGACGGTGGTGGCGGCGTTGTCGTCGACCCAGACGCCGCTGGCGGAGTGGCCGCCGCACAGGCCGATCTCGGAGATGTGCATCTCGATGTCGTGGGTGCGGTAGTCGTGGCCGCGCCCGGCGTGGAAGGTTCCGCGGGTGGGGCGTTCGGTGGTGTGGAGGATGCCCTCCAGCGCCTGGACGGTCTCCTCGGGCAGGTGGGTGGTGCGCAGGTAGACCGGGCCGCGGTCGGAGGCGAGTTCGGCGGCGAACTCGGTCATCATCTGCCCGGACCAGTAGTCGGAGTCGACGAACCGCTCGCCGTGCCGGTTGACCTGGTAGCCGCCGAAGGGGTTGGCGACGTAGGCGCAGGCCGGGCCGTTGTAGTCCTTGATGAGCGGGTTGATCTGGAAGCACTCGATGCCGCTGAGTTCGGCTCCGGCGTGGTAGGCCATCGCGTAGCCGTCGCCGGCGTTGGTCGGGTTCTCGTAGGTGCCGTAGAGGTAGCCGCTGGCGGGCAGGCCGAGGCGGCCGCAGGGCCCGGTGGCGAGGATCACGGCGCCGGCCGAGACGGTGACGAACTCGCCGCTGCGGGTGTCGAACCCGGCGGCGCCGACGGCCCGGCCGTCGCGGGTGAGGACGCGGACCGGCATCACCCGGTTCTCGATCCGGATCCGTTCGCGCATGTCCCGGCGGCGCAGCACCCGGTAGAGCACCTTCTTGACGTCCTTGCCCTCGGGCATCGGCAGGACGTAGCTGCCGGACCGGTGCACCTGGCGGACCTGGTACTCGCCGTGCTCGTCCTTCTCGAACTTGACGCCGTAGCCCTCGAGGCGCTGGACCATGGCGAAGCCGCGGGTCGCCGTGCGGCGGACGGTGCGCTGGTCGACGATGCCGTCGTTGGCGCGGGTGATCTCGGCGACGTAGTCGTCGGGTTCGGCGCGGCCGGGGACGACCGCGTTGTTGACGCCGTCCATGCCCATGGCGAGCGCGCCGGAGTGCCGGACGTGGGCCTTCTCCAGGAGGAGGACGTCGGCTCCCGCCTCGGCGGCGCTGATCGCGGCCATCGAACCGGCGGTGCCGCCGCCGACGACGAGGACGTCGCAGTGCAGCCTGCGGGCGCCGGCCGGGTCGGGGATGTGCATGGGGGTGCCTTTCAGGAGAGTCGGGCGAGGATCCGTTCGCGCAGCCGGAGCAGCGCCGGGTCGGTCCCGTCGGTGGCCGGGGAGGCGGCGCGGGGTGCGGCCGTGCCGGGCGAGGCGGTCGCGCCGGTGCCGGGCACGGGGACGCCGGGCACGGGGACACCGGGCACGGGGACACCGGGCACGGGGACACCGGCTGCGGCGGCGCCGGTCACGGCGGTGGCGACGAGTGCGGCGGCACCGGGCAGGCGCGGCCGGGGCACCTCGTGCAGGTCGGCGAGGGTACCGCCGCCGAGGACGGCGACCCGGTCGCCGAGCAGCAGCGCCTCGTCCACGTCGTGGGTGACGAAGACGATCGTGCACTGGTGCTCCGCCCGTACGGAGAGCAGGAGTTGCTGCATCCCGGCGCGGGTGCGGGCGTCCAGGGCGCCGAACGGCTCGTCCATCAGGACGGCGCGCGGTGCGCCGACCAGGGCCCGGGCCAGTTGGACGCGCTGGCGCTGTCCGCCGGACAGCTCCCGGGGCAGCCGGTGCCGGTGGTCGCCCAGGCCGACCCTCGCCAGCCAGTCGGCGGCCGCTGCGCGGCGTTCGGCGCGGGGCACCCGGCGGACGGCGAGCGGCAGTTCGACGTTGCGGCGGGCGGTGCGCCAGGGCAGCAGGCCGTCGTCCTGGAAGACCAGGGCGCGCTCGGCGGACGGCGCGGTGATCGGGGCGCCGTCGGCGAGCAGCTCGCCCTCGCCGGCGGGGTGCAGTCCGGCCAGGGCGCGCAGCAGGGTGGACTTGCCGCAGCCGGAGGCGCCGACCACGGTCAGGAGTTCACCGGGCACGACGTCGAGGTCGACGCCGCTCAGCACGGGGTGTCCGGCGTGGCCGAGGCCGAGCCCGCGGGCGGTCAGTCGCAGCATCAGTCGCTCCCGGGGGTGGGCGGCAGCCAGCGGGTGAGGCGGCGGCCGAGCAGTTCGACGGCGCCGGAGGTGAGGCGTCCGAGCAGGCCGATGGTGGCCATGCCGACGAACACGCCGGGGTAGTCGAGCACGGTGTAGGCCTGCCAGGTGCGGTAGCCGACGCCGAACTGTCCGGAGATCATCTCGGCGGAGATCACGCAGATCCAGGCCACCCCGATGCCCACGGACAGCCCGCCGACGACGCCCGGCAGGGCGCCGGGCAGCACCACGCTCCACAGCACCCGGGCGCGGCCCGCGCCCATGGTGCGCACCGCCTCCTCCCACCGGGGCGGCACCGCGCGCACGGCGTGCCGGGTGGCGACGGTGACGGGGAAGTAGGCCGCGGCGAAGGTGATGAAGACGATGCCCTGCTCGTTCTCCGGGAAGAGCATGATCGCCACCGGGACGAGGGCGATCGCCGGGATCGGCCGGACCAGTTCCAGGACGGGGCCGATCAGGTCGGCGGCGGTGCGCGAGCGGGCCAGCAGCACGCCGGTGGCGACGCCGAGGAGGGCGGCGAGCAGGAAGCCGCCGCCGATCCGCCGCAGGCTCTCGGCGAGGTCCTGCCAGTACTGCCCGGTGGCGACCTGGCGGACCAGCGCCCGCCCGACCTGGTCGGCGGTGGGCAGGTGGTCGAAGCGCACCCAGAGCCGCACCCGGTGCACGGTGAGCAGCTGCCAGAGGGCGACGAAGGCGAGCAGGGCGGCGCCGCGCAGCGTCCACCGGCGGGCCCGGCCGCCGCCCCCGCGCGGCCGCGGGGCCGGTGCGGGCGGGGCCGGCGGCGCGGCGGGGCGGCCCAGGACGGTGGTCACGCCGCCGCCAGGGCCTGGTCGTAGGAGAGCGGCCGGGCGCCGGGGTGGGCGCCGAGGTAGGCGGCGGCGCCGTCCTCGGTGGTGAAGGGCAGCAGCCGGCTGCCGTCCTGGACCCAGTGGTCCTTGTCGGCGAACCAGCGGGTGCCGGTGGCGGCGTCGGGCACGTAGGTGGCGCGGACGGTGCCGCCGCCGGCCTTGAGCGCGCGCAGCAGGCAGCCGGGGTCGGCGGCGGGCCGGGTGGCGGCCTCGCCCCGGTACCAGACCTCCCCGGCGAGCTTCGGGTCGTCGGCGGGCCGCCCGCAGACCGGGTCGGTGCCGGTGATCCTGGCCGGGGGGACGTCCGGCAGGGCGGCGCGCGCGAGCGGCTGCGGGTCGACGAAGCGGTCGAGGTCGAGGGCCTTGAGCACGCCGACGGAGGCGAGGAAGGGCACGTCCCTGCGCAGCGCGTCCAGCAGCTCGGGCCGCAGTGCGGTGGCGAAGGTGGCGATGCCGTTCGGGCCGTTGTAGAGGTAGACCACCTCGGGGGCCAGGCCGGTCGCGGCGGCGACCTTCTCGGCGGCGGCGAGCGGCTGCTCGTTGAGGTAGCGGGTGGCGTCGGCCTGGGCGGTCAGGAAGGCCTGCACCACCTCGGGGTGCGTGGTGGCGTACTTCTGCCGTACCACCACGCCGTGCAGGGTGGGCTGCTGGAGCGCGGAGCCGTCGTAGAGCAGCCGGGCGCCGTCGCCGAAGACGACGGCGCCGGGCCAGGCGACGAACTGGGCGAGGGCGTCCACGCTGCCGGCCTTGAGGGCGGAGGCGCCGACGGCGGGCTGCTGGTTCTGCTTCCGGACGTCGGAGTCGGCGACGCCGGCCCGGCGCAGGGCCTGGACGAGGGTGCCGTCGGCGGCGGAGCCGACGGAGGTGGAGACCGTCTTCCCCTTGAGGTCGGCCAGGGTGCGGGCGCCTGACCCGGCGGGGACGACGACGCTGTTGAGCGCGCCGAGCAGGTTGTAGCCGGTGACGGAGACCAGCCGGGTGCCGGGGCCGCCGGCCTCCTGGGCGCGGGAGCCGTTGATCAGCAGCGGGTAGTCACCCATCGAGCCGATGTCGATCTTGTCGGCGAGCATCTGGGCGGTGATCGGCGCGCCCGAGTCGTAGTCCTGCCAGGTGACGCGGTAGCTCCGGCCGTCCTTGCGGCCCTGCTCGGCGAGCCGCTGTTCCAGGTAGCCCTGGGCCCGCAGCAGCGTCCCGGCGGTGACGGTGTTGATGGTCTTGGACTGGTAGCCGACCACCACCTCGACGGTGCCGTCGGCCGCGGCCGGGGAGGTGCAGGCGGTGGCGGTGCAGGCGGTGGCGGCGAGGAGCGCGGCGGCGAGCACGGGTCTGATCTTGTCGTGGGGCATCCGGGAGGGCTCCTCAGCGCAGCAGGTAGGGCATGTTGACGGTGACCGCCCCGGTGGGGCAGCGGGCGGCGCACGGGCCGCAGTACCAGCACTCGTCGACGTGCATGTAGGCCTTGCCGGTGGCCGGGTCGATGGCGAGCGAGTCGAGCGGGCAGACCTCGACGCAGAGCGTGCAACCGTCGATGCACAGCGAGGCGTCGATGGTGACGGGCACGTCGGAGCGGTGGTCGGCGAGTGCCATGGGGGGTTCCTCAGGAAAGGTCGCGCAGCAGCCGGCCCTGCATGGTGATCCGGTCGCCGCGGAAGCGGACGTACTCGAGGTCGACGGGGCGCCCGTCGGCCAGCGTGGTCAGCCGCTCCAGCATCAGCAGGGCGGCCCCGCGCGGGACTTCGAGGACGGTGGCGGAGTGCGCGTCGGCGTTGACGGCCTCCAGGGTGATGTCGGCGGCGCCGAGCGGCTGCCCGGCGGCCTCCTCGATCAGCCGGAACACGTCCCGGTCGACCAGGTCGGCCGGGTCCAGCCGCTCGCCCAGGTCGGGCGCGAGGTAGGTGAGGTCCAGCGAGAGCGGCAGCCCGCCCAGGCGCCGCACCCGCTCGACGTACAGCACGTCGCCGCCCTCGGGCAGGCCCAGCCTCCGGGCCACCGGGCCGGGAGCCCGGACCGGGCCGAAGGCGCGGACCTCGTTGGTCACCTCGCCGTGCTCGTGCAGCGTCTCGGCGAGGCCCTGCAGGCGGGTGAGCCCGTGCGGCAGCTTCTCCGCCACCACCAGCGTCCCCGAACCGGGGACCCGGCGGACCAGGCCCTCGGCGCGCAGCAGGTCGAGGGCCTCCCGGACGGTGTTGCGGGAGGCGCCGAACTCCTCGGCCAGCTGCTCCTCGTGGGGCAGCTGGCCGCCGCGGTAGACGTCGCCGAGCACCTGGTGGCGCAGCACGTCCGCGACCTGCCGGGCCCGGTCGGCGCGCAGCCGGCGCACTGCGGGCCGGGTCGGGTTCTCGCTGGTCATCGGTTGCTCCTGGCGGACTGCTGCGGGGTCAGCCAGAACCCTAGGGGCGGGTGGGCCACCGGTGGGTTGCCGCAGCATTACGCCATCTGACACCCGGTCCGCTGCCCGCCTGACCTGCACCGATGCCCGACCGCCCGCCCGAACCGCCACCCCGGCGCCCACCGACCGCCGACCACCGGCCGCCCGGCGGGACGCGTCCGCCGGGCGACCGGGGCGGCGGTGGGCCGGGGCCGGTGCGGTCAGTGGAGGCCGCGGAGCTTCTCCGGGTTGACCTGGAAGCGCAGCTGGTGGATGCGGCCGTCGGTGAGGTCGTAGGTGAGCGCGCCGACGGGGCGGCCGTCGACGGTGAACAGGATGCCCTCCTCCCCGTTGATGACGGCCGGCTGCCGGGCGATGCCCCGAAGGTGGGGCTTGGCGAGGACGCCGAGCATCCAGCGGGCGACGCCGTCCGCGCCGTGCAGCGGGCGGCGGGCCGCGGTGACCTTGCCGCCGCCGTCGGCCCAGGCGGTCACGTCGGGGGCCAGCAGTTCCATCATCGCGTTCAGGTCCCCGCCCGCGCAGGCGGCGAGGAAGCGGCCGGTGACCTCGCGGCGCTGGTCCGCGTCGCTGTCGAAGCGGGAGCGCCGGGCCCGGACGTGTTCGCGGGCCCGGTGGGCGGTCTGGCGCACCGTCGCCTCGCTGCGGTCGAGGATCGCGGCGATCTCGCCGTACGAGTAGCCGAAGGCCTCGCGCAGCACGAAGACGGCCCGCTCGACGGGGGTGAGGCTCTCCAGGAGGACGAGCACCGCGGTGGAGACGGTGTCGGCCAGCTCGGCCTCCTCGGCGACATCGGGTGTGGTGAGCAGCGGCTCGGGCAGCCACGGTCCGACGTAGGACTCGCGGGTGGCGCGGGCCGAGGTGAGCCGGTTCAGCGAGAGGTTGGTGACCGTGCGCACCAGGTAGGCCCGGGAGTTGGCGACCGCGCCGTGGTCGGTGTCGGACCACTTGAGCCAGGCGTCCTGCAGCACGTCCTCCGCGTCGGCGACGCTGCCGAGCAGGCGGTAGGCGGTGGCGAAGAGGAGTCGGCGGTGCGCGGTGAAGTCGTCCAGTGGCTGCGCGGGCGTGTTGATCATGGTCAATCAGGCTGCCACCGAGCCGCTCCCCCGGCAAGCGGGATGATCCGGTCCACGGGGTCAATGGCCGACCGGTGGGCTCCCGCGGTGGCCGTGACCGTCCGCGCCCCCGTGGGCCTCGTCCGGGCCACCCCCGTGGGCGTCGTCCGGGCCGCCGCCCATCATCCGGAGCATCGCGGCGCCGCCGGTGCGGAAGAAACGGGTCACCAGGGCCGCGGCCAGCAGCAGGAAGGCGATGTTGAGCCAGGTGGTGTAGTTCCAGCTGACGCCCTCCATCGGGATCTCCGCGTCGCCCTGGTCGGGCACCAGCCCCAGGGCGCCGAAGGTGAACTCCACCACGTACCCGGCCACCACGATGGCGACGTAGAAGGTGCCGAGGAGGAAGAGGGCCGTCCGGCGGCCGTAGTACTTCCGGTAGATGTTGAGGATCGGCAGGATCAGCAGGTCGGCGAAGATGAAGGCGATCACCCCGCCGAAGCTGATGCCACCCTTCCAGAGCACCACCGCCAGCGGCACGTTGCCGATCGAGCAGACGAAGGACGCGATCGCCACCAGCGGGCCGACCAGTGGGCCCCACAGCTTGGCGGCGAGCGGGTGGTCGACGAAGAAGAAGGCCTGCCAGAAGGAGTCGGGCACCCAGGCGGCGATGGCGCCGGCGATGAGCAGGCCGATCACCAGGTCCTTGAGGATGGCCGCCCACTCCATGACGAAGACGTGCGAGGTGGCGGTGTAGCCGCGCGGGGAGAGCAGCCGCCGGGCGAAGGAGCCGCTCCCCCGGACGGACATGTCCATCGCGGCGTGCCCCTCCATCGAGCCGGCCCGGCCGTGGTCCGCCTGTTCGCGGGCCTCCCGCAGCATCCGCTCGCGCAGGAGGACGCGGAAGAGGAGGGCGAGGACCACGATCATGATCGGCCCGCCGACGAACTCCGCGGCGGTGAACTGCCAGCCCATCAGCAGGGCCAGGATGACCCCGAGTTCGACGACCAGGTTGGTGGAGGCGATCTCGAAGGCCATCGCGGCGGTGAAGTCGGCGCCCTTGCGGAACAGCGACCGGGCGAGCGCCACCGCGGCGTAGGAGCAGGAGGAGGAGGCCGCGCCGAGGAGCGCGGCGACGGCGAGGGTGCGGGGGCGCGCGTCGCCGAGGAGCCGGACGACGGTCGCCTTGTGCACGACGGCCTGGACCACGGCGGACAGCAGGAAGCCGAGGATCAGCGCCCAGGTGATCTCCCAGGTCATCGATCCGGTGATGGACAGCGCGTGCAGGATGGCGCTCATACGCGTCGGTTCCCCCCTCGACTGGCGGTCACAGCGCGGACGATATACCCCCTACAGGTATTGCGCGAGCATCTCCCCCGTGTCGCGGAAACCGGTCGCGCGGGCGGCGGGCCGATCACTACGGTGGGGCGGCGGCGCTGCGGCACCACGCGAGGCCCGCGCACGAGCCCGACCCCGACCGCCAGGGAGACCGCCATGCCCCCGCCGCAGCTGAAGCTCGCCGCGATCACGCTCGACTGCGCCGACCCCGTCGCGCTGGCAGCCTTCTACCGGCAGGCCACCGGGTTCGACCCGCATCCGAAGTCGGACGCCGAATTCTCCGGGCTCACCCGCGGGGACGGGCTGTTCATCGGCTTCCAGCGGGTCGACGGCTACCGCACCCCGCAGTGGCCCGGCCAGGACGTGCCGCAGCAGATCCACCTCGACTTCGAGGTGGACGACCTCGACGCCGCCGAGGCGATGCTGCGGGAGCTGGGCGCGGTCAGGCCCGAGCACCAGCCGCTCGGCGGCGACCGGGTCCGGGTCCTCCTGGACCCGGCCGGGCACCCGTTCTGCCTCACCCTGCCCTGACCCCCGGCCCGGCCCGCGAACCGACCCGCCCCCCTGACCCGCGTGCCGTCGGCGCACCCGTTCGGCCCAGCCGGGCCGTGTGGGCCACGGGGACGGCAGGCAGGGGCACCTACCGTGGGCGAATGACCGATCATCAGACTGCGCGGCCCGTCGTCGACCGCCTCGGCTACCTCGGGGCGGCCGCCGCCTTCGCCGTCTGCATGGCGGGCACCACCCTGCCCACCCCGCTGTACGGCCTCTACCAGGAGGAGATCGGCTTCTCCGAACAGACCGTCACGGTGGTGTTCGCCGTCTACGCCCTCGGCGTCATCGGCGTGCTGCTGCTCGTCGGCACCGTCTCCGACGCCGTCGGGCGCCGTCCCGTCCTGCTCTGCGGGCTCTTCTTCGCCGCCTGCAGCGCCGTCGCCTTCCTGGCTGAGGGCGGACTGCCGCTGCTGGTCCTGGGCCGTCTGCTGTCCGGCGTGTCCGCGGGCCTGTTCACCGGCACCGCCACCGCGTACGTCCTGGAACTCGCCCCGCCCGGGCGCCGGGCCCGGGCCGGCTTCGTCGCCACCGCCGCCAACATGGGCGGCCTCGGCTGCGGCACCCTGCTCTCCGGGCTGCTCGCCGAATACGCGCCGGACCCCCTCGTCCTGCCGTTCGTCGTCCACCTGGCGCTGATCACGGCGTCCTTCGCCGTCCTCTGGCTGCTGCCCGAGACCGTCGCCGGGGCCCGCCCGCTGCGCACCGCCCGCCCGAAGCTGCCGACCCTGCCGCCCGAGGTCCGCGGGGTCTTCGTCCCCGCCGGGCTCGCCGCCTTCGCCGGCTTCTCCCTGCTCGGCGTCTTCACCTCCGTCACCCCGGCCTTCCTCGCGCAGAGCCTGGGCATCGACAACCGCGCCGTCGTCGGGCTCGTCGTCTTCACCGGGTTCTTCGCCTCCACCCTCGGCCAGCTCGTGGTGCCGCGGCTGGGCACCGCCCGGGCGATCCCCCTCGGCTGCCTGGTGCTCATCGCCGGGCTCGCCCTGCTGGCCGCCTCACTCGCCTGGACCACCCTCCCGCCCCTGCTGCTCAGCGCCCTGGTGGGCGGCGCCGGCCAGGGCATGGGCCTGCGCGGCGCGGTCGGGGAGGTCGCCGCGGCCGCCCCCGCCGAGCACCGCGGCGGCGTCCTCTCCGCGCTCTTCGTGGTCGCCTACTTCGGCATCTCGATCCCGGTCATCGGCGTCGGCTTCCTCTCCGAACCCCTCGGCCTCGCCCACGCCGGCCTCGTCTTCACCGCCTGCATGGCCGTCGTCGCCGCCGTCTCCGGCACCTACCTGCTCCGCCGCTCCCGCGCCACCGCCTGACCGGCCGGGCCGGACGGACCGGACCTGACGGGTCACCCGGTCCGCCGCAGCTCGGGCCCGGGCCTCAGAGCCCCCACAGTCCCTTGCCCAGGGTGGTGAGGCCGCCGGCCAGTGCCAGCAGCAGCACCAGCGACCGGGCCCGGCGGTCCGGGATCCGGCCGGCCAGCGCCCGGCCGGCCAGCGCGCCGAGCGCCGTCGCGGCCGAGACCAGCACCCAGAGCGGCGCGGTCAGCTGGGGCAGGCCCTTGGCCGTGACGGAGAAGGCGTTCACCACGACCCCGTAGAACTGCGCGTTCGGCACGAACTCCCGCACCGACCAGCCCGCGTTGACGGCGTAGAGCGAGATGGCCGGGCCGCCGACCCCCGCCGAGGAGTTCATGAACCCGCTCGCCGCACCGGCGGCCACCGCTCCCCCGGCACCCCGCAGCGACGGCACCCGGGCGCCTGCCATCACCAGCAGCACGGCCGCCGTCACCAGCACCCCCATGCCCGCCAGCAGGACCGGCTCCGGCAGCCGGGCCGCCACCCAGGCCCCGGCCGGTACGGTGCAGGCGGCCGCGGCGATCAACGGCAGCATCGCCGCCACCCGCACCTCCCGCCAGCTGTCCACCAGCCCGGCCGCGCTGATCGCACCGGCCGCGCAGTTCGCCAGCACCACGCCCTGCGCCGGGCCGAGCAGCAGCACCAGGGCGGGCGCCGCGACCAGCGCGAACCCCATCCCCGTCATCCGCTGCACGGACGCGCCCGCCAGGACGACGACACCCAGCAGGACGTCCGCAGCCCATCCGCTGCTCACCGGCGGCTCCTCGTACGCGCTGGTCGTTCGTGCTCCCGCCCAGCGTCCACCCGGCGGACGGGTGCGGACAACGGCGTTTCCCGGCCGAACAGAGCCTAGGTCAGCCGGGCGACGGCCTGGCGGGCCGCTGCCCGGCCGTCCGGCCGCGGGGCGGGCACCCGGGGGCCGCCGGCCAGGTCCCGGCCGGTCAGCGAGCCGGCGTGGGCCCGTGTCCAGTCCGCCCGGTTCACCACGGCGACGTGCCCCTCGGTGTGCGCCCTCGCGTCCTGGTAGTCGTGGTGCGGCGCCAGCAGGATCCGCAGGTCCTGGCCGTTCAGCCACTCCAGCCCGAGCACCTGCCGGCCGAAGTGGCCCTCGATCATCGACCGCACCAGACCCGTCTCCAGGTGGACGAGCAGCAGCTCCCCCTCGAAGTGGTAGCCGCCGTCGTAGTCCCCCGTCCCCACGGCGAGCAGCGGCCGGTGCGGGTGGAAGGCCATCGCCTGCACCGGGAACCCGGTGGGCACCAGCCACCGCACGCGCTTGCTCCCCCGGACGTCGAACAGGCCGACCGCGCAGGCCTCGCCGTCCTCCCGTTCGCCGGCCACCGCCAGCAGTCCGCGCTGCCGGTCGGCGACGGCCAGGCACGGCTCGCCGAGCTCGGCGAGGAGGCGGTCACCACGGCCACCACGGTCATCGCGGTCATCGCGGTCACGGCCGGGGTCACCGTCGACGGGGGTATCGGGCATACGGTGATCCTCGCACTCCGCCCCGCCTCCCGCGGACCCGGGCCACGGTCGAAGCCCCACGTCGTCGGCGGTCCGGGCCGATCACGAAGCGGCTGCGCGCCGGGCGCAGGCCGCCTCGGGCGAGCGGTGCTAGGCATCCGATCCCTCCGGAAAGGTCTCGTTTGTGCGACGGCGCTGACGCGGTGTCATCCGATCCCCTACGGTGACGCCTGCCGCAGTCGTCACCGCCAAGGGAGCACCACATGTCCCGGAGCCGTAAGCTCCACCGCCTCAGCACCCCCGACACCGACGAGCGCCGCGCGCAGCGGATGCTCTTCCGCCACCTGCGCGACGACACCAACGCCGACCGCGGCCGGATGGCGCGGCGGGTGCGCGAGCTCCAGCTGCTGCTGGCGATGGACCCGGTCGAGTTCGAGCGGCTGATCGCCCGGCTGATGGAGGCCATGGGCATGAAGGTCGAGCTGACGGCCCGCTCGCGGGACGGCGGGGTGGACGTGCGCGGGCTCGACACCGACCCGTTCCGGGGCGGGAACGTGATCGTGCAGGTGAAGCGGTACCGGGACACCGTCGCCCCGACGGCCGTCCGGGACCTCTACGGGACGCTGCAGCACGACGGGGCGGCCACCAAGGCCGTACTCGTCACCACCAGCAGGTTCGGGCCGAGTTCGCACCAGTTCGTGGCGGGCAAGCCGGTCACCCTGATCAACGGCGCCGAGCTGGTCGGTCTGCTCAAGCACCACGGTTTCCACGAGGTGTTCGCCGCCGCCCGGGACGGTGCCGGCGCTGTCGCCGCGGACGGCGCCGGGGAGGCGGACGGCCTGCCGGCGATCGAGGTCGCCGCCGAGCCGGCGCGGCTGCTGCTGCACTGGACCGGCGAGGAGGAGTACGACATCGCGGCGCTGGTCTGCCGGGGGAACGCCGCGCTCTCGGACGAGCACCTGGTGTTCTACAACAACGGGTCGACGCCGGACGGTTCGGTGCGTCTGGTGACCGGGTACGGCGACGCCAACGCCTGTCTGATGGTCGACTTCGACGCGCTGCCCGCCGAGGCCGACCGGTTGGTCATCGTCGCCGCGGCCGACACCGAGAACCACCCCGGGGCCACCATGGCGGGCTTCGGCGGGCCGGCGCTGATCCTGGAGGCGGGCGCCGACCAGCCCGCGTCGGTGGTGCACCTGGCCGACGGTGCGGAGACCAACACCGCGATGCGCCTGGGCCGGTTCGACCGCGACGAGGCGGGCGACTGGGACTTCACCCCGGCCCTCGCCGGGTACCCGGGCGGTCTGCGCCAGGCCGTGATGGCCTACGGCGTGGAGGTCGACGAGGCGGACGGCGCCGACGCGGTGGACGAGGCCGTCGAGGTCGTCGAGGTCGTCGAGGCCTGAGCCGGTCGCGGTCACCGGGGAACCGTCGAAGGCCGACCTGAGCGCCTGCCGGGGCTCGGTGGCCACGGTCACCGGAACCGCATGCCGGCGTCCTCAGCTCCCGGTCCGACTCGACCGGCCCCGGCCCGGCGCACCGACCGGCACTCCGTCCGGGGCCGCGGTCGGACCGGTCCCGGGTGTGCGGCGGCGGGCGAGAGCGAGGCCGGTCATCGCCGTGATCACCATCGCGGCGATGCCGACCAACGCCGCGGTGGTGTAGGCGTCGTCGTCCGGGAGGAGGCGGCCGGTGGCGGTTCCGGCCGCCAGCACCAGGCCGCCGATGGCGCTGCCCAGGGAGTAACCGACGCTGCGGACGACGTAGTTGAAGCTCATGGCGCTCGACGTCTCGCTCGTGGGTGTGACGGCCAGGATGACACCGGGCATGGCGGCCGAGAAGCTGCCGACGCCGAGGCCCAGCACGCCCATGGCCACCAGCAGTTCGGCCAGGCCGGACCGGGCCGTGGCGAACACGACGAACCCGCAGCCGACGACGGCGGCGCTGCCGGCCAGCAGCAGCGGGCCGTCGATCCGTTCGCGGACCCTCGGCGTGAGCCTGCCGGCGACGAACCCCAGCACGGAGAACGGGACGAGGACCAGCCCCGCGGCGAAGGTGGTCAGCCCGAAGCCGTAGCCGGCGCCGGGCGGCGTCTGCGCGTAGCGGGTGATGAGCGTGAGCAGCAGGTACATGCCGCTCCCGCCGACGAACATCGCGATGTTCGCGCCGGCGACCGCCGGGTGCCGCACCGCCCGGACGTCGACCAGCGGCGTCCTGCTGCGCAGCTCGGAGGTGGTCCACAGGCCGAGCAGGAGCACGGCGACGACGGCGAGGGTCACCGCCACGGCGAGGTGACGGCTCCACAGGCTCCGCTCGCCGGCCAGGAACAGGGCGAGGAACAGCGCGCCCGCCAGGACGATCGCGCCGGCCACGTTCACTCGGGCGGAGCGGCCTGCGGGAGCCGCGGGCACGGAGCGCCAGGCGGTCAGGAGAGCGAGGGCGGTGACGAGCAGGCCGAGGCCGTAGGCGGTTCGCAGCCCACCGAACTCGGCGAGCAGTGCGGCGAGCGGGTAGCCGACGCCGGCTCCGATGATGGAGACCACGGAGATCAGGGCGATCGTGGCCGCGCTGCGCTCCTCGGGAAGGTGGTCGCGGGCCACGCCCATCAACAGCGCGGTGAGACCGAGTCCGACGCCTTGGGCCGCCCGGCCGACGAGCAGCCACGCGAACGGGAGCGGCAGCACGGTGAGCGCACTGCCCACGACGACGATCGCCAGCGTGGCGAGGATCGTGGCCCGCCGGTGCGGGCCGGCTCCGAGCCGGCCGAGGACGGGTGTGGCGACGGCACCGCTGAGCAGCGCGATGGTCAGCGTCCACTGGGCACTGTCGAGGGAGACGTGGAACGTGGTCGCCACGCTCGTGACGAGCGGTGTCCCGAGGCTGCCGACCGCCGCCACGACCAGGGCGACGAACATCAGGGCGGGCACCAGCGCCCGTGTCCCGGAACGCATCGGCGCGGTGCTCATCGGCTGGTCCTGCGCTTGGGCCGGGGAGACTGCTCCGGCTCCGCTCCGGCGTGACTCTCGAGCTCCGCCAGGTGCAGCAGCGCCGGAAGGGCCGCCGCCAGGGCCTCGACCTCGTCATCGGTGAGCCCTTCGACCAACCGCGCGTACGCGTCGACGCCCGCCTGGCGCCGCGTCCGGACGTAGGACGCGCCGGCCTCGGTCAGGCACACCAGCGTGACCCGCCTGTCGGACGGATCGCCCGTCCGCTCGACCAGGCCGGATTCCTCCATGCCGCGGACCAGGACGGTCATCGCGGGCTGGGTGACGCCCTCGGCCGCGGCCAGATCGGTGATCCGCCGGGGGCCGGTCTTGTCCAGGGTGGCCAGGGTGGCGGCGGAGGTGAGGCTCATGTCGCGGGGAAGGCGCCTCACGGCCCTGGTGGCCAGGCCGTAGAGGGCCGACCCGATGGCGGCGGGGGCGTCGGGCGCGGGGTCTTGGTGACTCATGCTCGAAGCATAGCTATTTTATATGAATCCTTTATGCACTTTGCGGCGAAGGGTTCCGGGCGCCGACCCCGTCCCGGTTCCGCCGTTGTCCGGCGGCGGCGGCCCCGCACTGGGTAGGCTGGGGACCGCCTTCCCCAGCTCACTTGGCCAATCACACGGTGCGAGACGTCCGTGCCATCGCCGGCAGTGGCTCCGGGCGCCTCCTCGGGACCTCGGTGGAGTCCATGGCATCCTTCGGCAGGGAAACGACCGACCGCCCCGGCGACGCCCCGGGGCGCGGGGATCTGGAGCGGCTCTTCGGGCGGCGGTTCGCCCTCATCGGCATGATCCACCTGTTGCCGCTCCCCGGCTCGCCCCGGTTCGTCCCGGAGCGCGGGATGGCCGAGGTGGTCCGGCGGGCCACGGAGGAGGCCCGGCTGCTCGTCGACGCGGGGTTCGACGGGCTGATCGTCGAGAACGGCTGGGACATCCCGTTCCTCAAGCCCGACGACATCGGCCCCGAGACGCCGGCGGCGATGGCCGTCGCCACGGCCGAGGTGGCGCGCGCCGTGGGCGTGCCGCTGGGGGTCAACTGCCTGGCCAACGCCGTCGACCGCTCGCTCGCGGTGGCCGCCGCCACCGGCGCCCGGTTCGTGCGCTCCAACCAGTGGGCCAACGCCTACGTGGCGAACGAGGGCGTCGTCGAGGGGCGGGCCGGGCTGATGACGCGCTACCGGAGGGCGATCGGCGCCGAGCACGTGACGGTCTGGGCCGACGTCCAGGTCAAGCTCGGCTCGCACGCGATCACCGCGGACCGCTCGCTGACCGACCAGGCCCGGGACGCGGCCTGGTTCGACGCGGACGCCCTGATCGTCACCGGGACCAGGCTCGGCGACGCGCCCCTGACGGACCACCTGGAGACGGTCCGCGCGGCCACCGACCTGCCCCTGGTGGCGGGCTCCGGCGTACGGGTCGAGAACCTGGCGGACGTCGTTCCGCACGCCGACGGCGCCATCGTCGGCAGTTCCATCAAATCCGGCGGGGTCTGGCACGGCCGGATCGACCGTGGGGTCTGTGAGCGGTTGAGTGCCGCACGGGACGAATTGGAAAAGCGGTTCGCGGATTCGGGCCCGTCCGACAACCGGTCGGACTGACCGGGGAATTCGGCCATTCCCGAGATCACCACGGCGTCGTTGCGCGAACCGATTCGCGCCTCATATATTGACCGGGTCATCTCCTGTCGGCCGTGCCGGCACGATCGGCACGGTACGGGGTTTCGCACGCGGAACGATCAACGGGGGGATCGGACGGGCCCGCACGTGCGGCGGCCCGGTGCGGCCCGGTCGGGGGTGACCGGATCTCCGGCTCCGAGTTCGAGGAAAACGCTCCCTGACGTCCCGGGAGCGCCTGAGCCAATGACGAGGCGCGCCCGTTCGCCGGGGCCCGCCCCTGAGCGTCGAGGAGTGGATCATGAGATTATTACGGTACGTCCCGGTGGCGGCCGCCGGCGCCGCCTCGCTGGCCTTCACCGCGAAGGCGGCACGCACGGTGCGCGAGCGCCGGTACTACGAGAAGCAGGGCGTCGCGTTCAGCCGGACCTACCCGCTCATCGGGTCCGAGACCGACGTATCCGGGCTGATCGGCCGGAACAAGACCCGGGACTATCTCTACCTGGACCATCCGGCCACGGATTTCGTGGGAAGCATTCGCGGTTTCGACATCCAGCTCTACGCGGTGAACCGGCAGGCGACGGAGATCCTCACCTCCCCGGCGGTCACCGGAAAGTACATCGACCGGGACACGCCCGCCCTGTATTCCTTCGGGCAGTTGTCCCCCTCGGCGATGACGTTCCAGAAGATCACCACCGAACACTTCGGCGACCGCAAACGCAACCTCGGAAAGGGCTTCGACCAGGAGCGGATCGACGAACTCTCGGCCCGGCGGGCCGCCGGGACGTGCGCGGCGTTCGACGCCCGGGCCCCGCTCGACATGAAGACCATCGCGGGCGACTACACCCGTGAGGTCATGGGCGAGTTCGTCTGGGGACAGGACGCGATGCGGCTCACGGTGTCCTACAAGGACGGCCGCGGAAACGTGTCGCAGGTGCCCTTCATGCTCTCCCTGAACGAGACCTTCACCGGCCTGCGGTTCTACTCCAACCGCTTCTGGAACCGGGTCCACTTCCCGATGGCGACCTGGCCGGTCACCCGGGAGGCCCGGCGCCTGCAGTACAACATCAGGGCGCTGCAGGACCACCTGGCGGAGCTGCTGCAGGGCGTCCCCGGGCCCGGGACGGTGTGGGAGCAGGTCGCCACCGGCAACGGGAAGCTCGACATCCCGCTGGAGATCACCCGGGACGACCTCCTGACGGCCTCCATCGCCGGCCTGGACACCGTCCAGAACACCATCCTCGCCACCCTCTGGTACGTCCTCCAGCCGGAGAACGCCACCTGGTGCGAGGCGATCGCGGGCAGCACCGGCGACCGCAAGGACGAGCTGGTCGAGGCCTGCGTCAGCGAGTCGCTCCGGCTCAGCCCGCCCGGATCGGTCATCAACAACAAGATCGTCGAGGACTTCGACGTGGACGTCGAGGGGCGCCGCTACCTGCTGCGCAAGGGCACCCGGGTGATGCCCAACATCCACGCGCTGCACGCCCGTTACGGCGACGCCTTCCTGCCCGAGCGCTTCCTGCCCGAGGCCAAGGGCTCCGAGCCGTACGTGCTGCCCTTCGGCAAGGGTCGGCGCAGCTGCCCCGGGCGCAACCTCGGCATGGTGATGGCGAAGAACTTCGTCAGCCGGTTCGTCACCGAGCACCCCGAGGCCCGGATCACCAACCTCGCGGACAAGGACATCCACTTCAACAACCTCTCGCACTCGCAGCTGCTGATCGCCATCGGCCCGGCCGCGGCGCACGGCTACGACACCGCCGGCTCCTGCCCCGTCCTCCCGGCCTGACCGTGGCGCCACGGGACGCGGAACTCCGCCCCGCGCGGGGCGCCGGGGAGGGCTGGCTGCCCTCGGTGGCGGTGTCGCGGTGCGAGGAGCAGGGTGGCGGGGACGCCCTGGGCGGCGGCGCCGGGTACGGGCCGCCGGTGCTGACCGCCAACGACGTGGGCGGGCTGGCCGAGTTCAGCGCGGACGGCATCCAGTTCGGCTTCTCGGTCTTCGAGGGGATGCGCGCGTTCGTCGCCGCCCCGGAGTTCCTGGTCTTCCGCTCGCGCGACCACCACGAGCGGCTGCGGGCCTCCTGCGCGGCGCTCGCACTGCCCTGTCCGTCCTACGAGGTGTTCATCGCGGCCGTCGAGCGGGCGGTGCGCGCCAACTGGGACGGCGGGGAGCCCCGGCTCTACCTGAGACCGGTGGTGTTCGCCGCAGGCGGCGACCTCATGCCCCTGCGGAGCCGGACGTCGGTGTTCGCCGTCCTGGTGAAGCGCTTCGACCCGGCCGCCGAGGGCCTGGCCGTCCTCGTCGAGGGCGGCGCGCCACGCACGCTCCCGGCCTTCGCGAGCGTCAAGACCGCCGGGAACTACACGAGTTCGGCACTGGCGATGCGCCGGGCGGTGGCCGCGGGCTGTGACACGGTGCTCTGGCTGGACGGCGACGGCCACCTCCAGGAGTGCACCACGACGAACGTGTTCCTCCAGCTGGACGGCCGGCTGGTCACCCCGCCCCTGGGCTCGATCCTGCCCGGAGTCACCCGCCGGACGGTGCTCGACCTGCTGGCCGGCATGGGCGAGCAGGTGGTCGAACGCCACGTCCACGTCTCGGAGTTGTCCGCCGCCCTGGCCCGCGGCGAGCAGCTGCACGTCTTCACCACCTCCACGGCGCTCGGCCTGCGGCCGGTGACCCGCCTGCGGCTGGACTCCACGGACCACCGGCTCGGCGGAAGCGCACCGGAGGCCTGGCGGCGGGTGGCCGAGCAGTACTCCCTGGTGACGGCGGGGTTCACCGCCGCGGCCGGGCCCCGCGCGCCGATCCTGGCGCGTTCGCACCGCGCCGACCTGCGCGGCCCGGCCTGAGCCGAGCCGGTCGGTGGATCAGAGAATCCTCCCTCTCCCAACGGATTGGATCGACGTGGTAGTCCTTCTGGCCCAGGGCCCGATACACACCCGGTACGGCGACTTCACCGAGTACCTCTTCTACGACGGCCGCAACGAGTCGATCGCCATCGTCATGGGCGACATCGCGGGTGGGCAGGGCGTGCTCTGCCGGGTGCACTCGCACTGCACGTCCGCCCACGTCTTCAACGGCGTCGAGTGCGACTGCCGGGAGCAGATGGCGATGGCGCAGGAGAAGGTCCGGCGCGCCGGCGCCGGGATCATCGTGTGGCTGGACCAGGACGGCAAGGGCAACGGCCGGATGGCCGAACTGCTCACCGCCTCGCTCAAGGCCGAGGGGGTCGCCCAGACCGAGGCGTACGCGCGGCTCGGCTTCCCGCGGGACGCCCGGTCCTTCGACGGGGCGGCCGAGATCCTGAAGTTCTTCGGCGTCGGCTCGGTGACGCTGATGTCCAACAACCCGGAGAAGGCCGGCGGGCTGCGGGCCTGCGGCATCACCGTCGCCGGCACGGAGGCGCTGACCGTCGTCCCGGACAACCCCCTGGTGGAGAAGACGCTCCGGGACAAGATCCGGTACCAGAACCACACGATCGAACTCTGAGCGGGGAGGACGAGCATGACCAACGGGCCGATCGATCCGATCAGGGTCTGCGCGGTGTCGGACCTGTCCGAGGACAAGGGCTACCGGGTCGCCTCGGTGTCGCCGCCGATCGCGGTCTTCCTCGGCCGGGACGGCGCGGTGCACGTCGTCGACGACTCCTGCACCCACCAGACCGCGGCGCTGTCGGACGGGTGGGTCGACGACTGCGTCGTGGAGTGCCCGCTGCACATGTCCCGGTTCGACCTGCGCACCGGGGCGGTGGACGCTCCGCCCGCGAAGGCCCCCGTCCGGGTCCACGCCGCCGAGGTCGTCGACGGCGAGGTCTGGGTGACGCTGTCGCAGGAGGCGCCGAACCTTCCGCCGGGCGTCCGCGCCCGGTCCTGACGGCCGGCGCGGCCCGGGTCGGTGACCGGGCCGCGCCGCGCTCGGGCCGGGCCATCCCCGGCGGCGCTCAGGCCGACTCCTCCTCGGCGACCGGCTCGCGCGCCGCCCGGCCCGGCCCGGCCTCCGGGGCCGTGGCGGCGGCCGGGCCCGGGTCGGAGCGCCGGGTCTGCGCCGAGAAGGCCACCCGCACCACCAGGCCTGCGAGCAGCGCCCAGAAGGCCGAGCTGACGCCCGCCAGCGTGGTGCCCGAGGCGGCGACCACGAAGGTGACCGTCGCCGCCGTCCGCTCCGCCACCGGGACGCCCGTGGCCGACTCCCCTCCCCCGCCGAGCGCGGCCGACAGCGCGTGGCCGAGCGTCCCCAGCAGGGCGAGCCCGGCCACCGTGCCGACCACCTCCGCCGGGGCGACGGCGAGGAAGCTGATGAGCGCCGTGGTCCCCGCGGCGATGCCCAGGTAGGTGATGCCGAAGGCCTGGGAGGAGAGCCACCGGCGGGCCGGGTCCGGGTGCGCCTCCGGCGAGGCGGGCAGCGCGGCGCTGATCGCCGCGAGGTTGACGGCGTGCCCGCCGAACGGCGCGGCCAGCATGCTGCCCAGACCGGTGACCACCATCGCCGGGCGCCACGGGACGCGGTACCCGAAGGAGCTCATGATCGCGATGCCCGGCACGTTCTGCGCGGCCATCGTCACCACGTAGAGCGGCAGGGCGATGCCGGCCACCGCGGCCCAGCTCAGCCGGGGC
The DNA here is from genome assembly GCF_042873275.1 of Kitasatospora sp. NPDC004745. Classification (NCBI taxonomy): domain Bacteria; kingdom Bacillati; phylum Actinomycetota; class Actinomycetes; order Kitasatosporales; family Streptomycetaceae; genus Kitasatospora; species Kitasatospora sp. NPDC004745. The sequence goes on from NZ_JBIALK010000003.1 coordinate 95,428, forward strand.
CCGGTCAGGGCCAGCTGCGGGAGCCAGGGCCCGTGCAGACCCTGGCCGCGGACGGCCAGGACCCCGACGACCAGCACCGTGGCGCCGAAGGCCGCCGGGACGGCCCACCGCGGCGCGGTCACCACCGCGACCAGCCAGGTCAGCAGGATCGGGGCGACCTCCCAGGGGTGCGAGCCGAGCGCCTTGACCGGGACGAGGCAGAGTTCGAGCAGGACGCCGGCGAGCATCGCCTGGGCGATCGACGCCGGGATCGCCGCCACCTTGGCGCCGAGCCGCGGCCAGAGGCCGGTGACGGCCACCAGGGCGCCCGCGACCAGGAACCCACCCACCGCCGCCGGCCACCCGCCGGCCACGTGCCCGGCGCTCGCCAGCACGGCGGCACCCGGCGTGGACCAGGCGGCGGTGATCGGCATGCGGCAGCGTCTGCTCAGCCAGAGGCTGGCCACCCCGAGCGCGGCGCAGAGCGCCACCAGCCCCGAGGCCGCCTGGGCCGGACTCGCCCCCACGGCGCGCAGGCCCGTGAGGACCGCCGCGAAGGTGCTGGTGTATCCGATGAACGCGATCGCGATGCCGGTGACGACGGGCTGCCCTCGTTCCACCCCTGGCACACTACCGAGCCGCGCCGCCCCCGGGTGCCGTTTCGATCCCCCGGCCGTCAACTCCCCTCCGGCGCGGCCCGAACGGGCAGCGGAATCGACCCGAACGGACCAGCCCGGCCCCCACGGCTACCAGGACCCCCACGGCTACCAGGGGACGGTCTCCCCGTGGAGGTCGAGGAACTGCAGGCCCGGCGCGCCCGCTTGGGCCTCCAGCACGTCGACCACGGCCGGGATGCTCTCCTCGGGGGCGAGCAGCGCGTCAGGCCCGCCGAGTTCGGTCCGGTTGTGGCCCGGGTCGATGAGCAGCTTGGTCCGTCCGTCGTCGGCGCAGCGGGTGGCGTGGCTGCGCATCAGCTGGTTGAGCGCGGCCTTGCTGGCCTTGTAGAGCTCGTAGCCCTCCTCGGTGTTGCGCGAGACGCTGCCCTGGTCGGAGGACATCACGGCGACCGTCCCGCCGGGCGGGACGAGGTCGCGCAGGGCCTCCACGGCGCGCAGCGGGCTCAGTGCGTTGGTGATCATCACCTCGGTGAACATCTCGGTGCCGACCTCGGTGATCGGCAGGTCGCCGCGGTCGATCGCGGCGTTGACGAAGAGCAGGTCGAGTGCGCGGCCGCCCAGCCGCTCGCGCAGGGCGGCCAGCTCCTCCGGGCTGGTCATCTCCAGCGACTCGACCGTCAGCCGCCCGTCAGAGGCCTCGGCCAGAGCGAGGAGCGCGTCCGCGTTCCGGCGCGCCGTGGCGACCACCTCCCAGCCGCGGCGGGCGAGCTCCTCCGCCAGGACGAGCCCCAGGCCGCGCGAGGCACCGATGACCAGGGCCCGCCGGCGGGGGGTGGGTGACGAGGTGGTGAGTGACACGTCTTCTCCTTCAGTGCAAGGGACTTCGGATTTGTCGCAACGCCACGTCCAGACGAGACGTCGCGTCCACACTAGGTCATGATTCCCGAAGCCGGTACCGTGTTCCGCATGCCCGCCACCCCCTCCCGGCCCCCGGGGCCGCGCAGCTCCCAGCCCCCGGCCCCCCGGGCGCACTCCGGCAGCCGCCGCGACGAGGCCGCCCGCCTCGCCGTCCTGCACGCCGCCGACGACCTGCTCGTCGAGCACGGCTTCGGCGCCCTCACCGTCGAGGCGATCGCCCGGCGCGCCGGCGTCTCCAAGCAGACGATCTACCGCTGGTGGCCGTCCAAGGTCGAGATCCTGCTCGACACCCTCGTCGAGGACATCGGGAAGCAGCTGCCCGTCCCGGCCGGCAAGCCCACCGCGGAGGCCGTCCGGCGCTACCTGCGCGGCTACGCGCGGTTCCTCACCCGCGACCCGGCCGGGAAGGTCCTGCTCGCACTCCTCGCCGAGGCACAGCACGACCCGGCCACCGCCGCACTCCTGCACGAGCGCCACCTCGGCCCGCGCCGCCGTCAGGAGCGCGAGCTGCTCACCCGCGCCGTCGAGGCCGGCGAGATCACCCCCGCCCTGGCCCCCGACGCGATCCTCGACGCCCTGCTCGGCCCGGTCACCTACCGCGCCCTCACCGGCGCGTCCATCCCCCGCGGCCTGGTGGACGTCCTCGTCGACGGCCTGCTCAGACCGCGGTCCGGCTGAGTGCTCACGCTGCCGCACCCCTGACGGAGCGCAGGTCCGAGCGCAGGGCCCGGATTCTGGACTTGAGGGTCCATTTTTCGGCTCCTACCTTCTCCGTCGAGGCCCGGTGCGGACCGGGCGACCGATGACGAGAGAGCAGGCTCCCCATGCACGCGGTACTGATCACCACCCACGGCGGCCCCGAGGTCATGCGGTGGACCGAGCTGCCCGACCCCGTCCCGGGCCCGGGCGAGGTCCTGGTCCGGCTGACGGCGGCCGGGGTGAACTTCATGGACGTCGGCGTCCGGACCACGCCCCTGTCGAGCTGGCCGCTGCCCACCGCGCTGGGCGCGGAGGGAGCCGGCCGGGTCGCCGCGCTCGGCGAAGGCGTGCACGGTCTGGCGGTCGGCGACCGGGTCGCCTGGCCCTACCACCGGGGCAGCTACGCCGAACTGCTCGCCGTGCCCGCCGAGTCGCTGGTCCGGATCCCGGACGGGATCGCCGACGAGACGGCGGCAGCCGTACTGCTGCAGGGCCTGACGGCCAACCACTTCACCACCGAGTCCCACCCGGTCGCGCCGGGCGACGTCGCCGTCGTCCACGCGGCGGCCGGCGGCGTCGGCCAGCTGCTCACCCAGATGATCAAGGCGCGAGGGGGCTCGGTGATCGGGCTGGTCTCGCGGGAGGAGAAGGCCGCCGCCGCACGGGAGGCCGGCGCGGACCACGTGCTGGTCTCCAGCGGCGGGGGCTTCGAGGCGGCGGTGCGCGAACTCACCGGCGGCACGGGCGCCGACGTGGTCTACGACGGCGGCGGCGCCCCGACCTTCCGGTCCTCCCAGCTGTCGTTGCGCCCGCACGGGGTGCACGCCTACTACGGGCCCTTCATGGGCATCCCGTCGCTCACCCCGATGGACCTCCCGAACAGCATCCTGCTGACGTACCCGAACGTCCTCGACCACATCCCCGACCGCCAGGCCCTGCTCCGCCGCACCGACGAGGTGTTCCGCCTGGTGGCCGACGGGCTGCTCACCCCGCGCATCGGCGGCCGCTACCCGCTGGCCGACGCGGCCCGGGCGCACGCCGACCTGGAGTCGCGCCGCACGACGGGCAAGCTGCTCCTCCTGCCGTGACGGGGCTTACGCCACAGCGGCCCCGCCCGCGGCGCGCAGCTGCAGGATCCCCCAGTCCAGCGCCGCCCGGAGGTGCAGGGAGCTGCCGGTCGACAGCATGATCGACACCCCGCCCTGGACGGCGGCGAGCATCGCGGCGGCCGCCTGGTCGACGTCCAGGGAGGGCGGCAGCAGCCCGTTCGCCTGCAGCGCCCTGATGCCGGCGCCCAGGTCCTCCTGCCACCGCCTCAGCAGCTCGACGACGACGGCCCGGGTGCCCGGGTGCTGACGGCCGATGTGCAGGAACAGGGCGCTCATCGGGCAGTGGTCGCCCTGCGCCTCGTAGCGTTCCACCACGGCGTCCCGCCACCGGTGCCAGGCCTCCCAGGAGTCCAGGCGGGCCAGGTGGGGCATCTGGTCGTCGATCACCCGGTCCGCCTCGTAGCGGGCGACGGCGAGCAGCAGCGCCTCCTTGCCGTCGGGGAAGTAGTGGAAGAGCTGGCTCTTGCTCGTCCCGGTCCGGCTCCGGACGTCGTCCAGGGTGGTGACGGCCACCCCCTGCTCGCGCAGGACCTCGGCGGCGCCCTCGACGATGCGACGGCGGGTGGCCTCCCCCTTGGCGGTCAGTCTGGCGGTCTGCGGACCCGGCATCGTTGCACTCCCCCGGAGGACTGGACTGGCCGGTCCATTCTAACCGGGGCGCCGGGTTGAACTGGTTCGCGGCCCCAGCGCGCGGCGCGGCGGCGGGAATTGGGTCATCGGACAGCGTCAACTGACGGATGCGGCCGCCCGGCGCCGTGGTCGACAGTCGGTGGTGCCGACGCCGTCGCCCCGGCAGGCCGCGGCGAACCCAGCTCGGCGCCGCGCACCGGGCGGCCCGACCGTACGACGGAGGAACAGAGATGATCGACAGGCGCACCTTCAACCGGGCCGTCGGACTGGGGGCGGGCGCCACCGCCCTGTCGCTGGCCGGCCGACCGGCCGCCGCGGACACCCGCGCGGCCGCTGACGCCCGAGGCGGCCCAGCCGGTGGCACCACGTCCTTCGCCGCCCTGCGGCAGGTCCGCGCCGGGGTGCTGGACGTCGGCTACGCCGAGGACGGGCCGGCCGACGGACCGGTGGTCCTCCTCCTGCACGGCTGGCCGTACGACATCCACAGCTACGTCGACGTCGCGCCGCAGCTCGCCGCGCGCGGCTACCGGGTCATCGTCCCGTACCTGCGCGGGCACGGGAGCACCCGGTTCCTCTCCGACCGGACGCCGCGCAACGGCCAGCAGGCGGCGATCGCGGTCGACGTCCTCGCCCTGATGGACGCCCTGGGCATCGAACGGGCCGTCCTGGCCGGGTTCGACTGGGGCTCGCGCACCGCCGCCATCATCGCGGCGCTGTGGCCCGAGCGGGTCAAGGCGCTGGTCGCGGTCAGCGGGTACATCATCACCGACCGCGCGATGCAGCAGGAGCCGCTGACGGCCGCCGCCGAGCACACCTGGTGGTACCAGTTCTACTTCGCCACCGAGCGCGGCCGCCGCGCCATGGTGGACCGCACCAAGCGGCACGAGCTGTGCCGCTTCGTCTGGGACACCGTCTCCCCGACCTGGCAGTTCGACGACGCCGTCTTCGAGCGCACCGCCGCCGCCTTCGACAACCCGGACTACCCGGCGATCGTCGTCCACAACTACCGCTGGCGGCTGAGCCTCGCCGAGGGCGAGCGCCGCTACGACCGCCTGGAGGAGCGACTCGCCGCGCGGCCCCGGATCGGTGTGCCGACCGTCACCCTCGACCCCGGGCGCGACCCGTTCACCGCGCCCGGCGACGGCTCCTCCTACCGCCAGTTCTTCACCGGCCCCTACCTCCACCGCACGCTCCCCGACGTCGGCCACAACCTGCCGCAGGAGGCACCGGCCGACTTCGTGCGGGCCGTCGTGGACGCCGACCGCCTCTGAGGCCGCCCGATCCGCCCGGGCCGTCCCGGCCGGTGGCGGCGGGCCGGGCCCGCTCAGCCGCCGGCCGGGAGCCGGTCGGGCGTGCGCGGGGCCGGGCGGCGGCCCGGGTCGCCGTGCGCGTGCAGCAGCCGGGCGAGCTCCCGGCCGGGCTCCACGCCGAGCTCCCGGCTGGTCAGCCCGCGGTAGGCGTCGTAGCTGCGCAGCGCCTCGACGAGGTTCCCCTCCGCCAGGTGGGCCTCGATCAGGACCCGTTGGGCGCTCTCCCGCAGCGGTTCGACGCCGACCGCGACCATCGCCGACTCGACCGCCTCGGCGCAGCGGCCCGCCCGCACCAGGTGGCGGCTGAGCGCCTCCAGTCCGTGCAGCAGCCGCTGCCTGATCCGCTCGCGCTCGATCAGCACCCAGTCGTCGTACCAGCCGGGCAGCAGGTCCAGCGCGTCGGCGCGCCACCGGAAGGTGCACAGGTCGGCGGTGGTCGCGGTGCCGGCGATCAGACGCCCGGCCCAGTCGCACAGGACGTACAGGTCGACGACGGTGTGCTCGCGCACCGAGAGCGAGCACTTGTCGGAGTCGAGCACGTCGATGCCGGCCGCCTTGAGCCGCCACAGCGCCGAGCGCAGGTTGCCGGCCGCGCGCAGGTCGCCGCCCTCCGGCCAGAGGGTGCCCGCGGCGTGGCGGCGCTCCACCCACCCGCCGTTGAGCGCGACGAAGGCCAGCAGCCGTTTGCTGCCCTCCGGCACCTCCAGCCGGCGGCCCGCGTGCACCACCCGCGGATGGCCGAACAGGTGCAGCGTCGGCGCGCTCCCCTGCGCAGGGATCAGGATCGGCGATTCCAGAAACGGCGCGTGCATGGCGGTCCTCCCCGTGAAAGCCCGGCCAAGAGGCTATGCGCACCTCGTCACTGGACCGTCACGGTGCGCAACCAGATCGTGCCTACCCGTCCTTTCTCTCCGTACACCTGGTCAGCTCTGTCCCCTTCCGACGCGACAGCCCCGCAGGAAGGCCGCCACCAGGGCCAGAACCGTTTCCGCATCCGTCGTCCGGCAGCGGGACTCGGCCGAGGAGGAGCGGAGGTCGGTACTCGCCGTGACGGTGATCAGCAGCCGGCCCGGCGCCTGCGGCTCCACCCGCAGCACGCACACGGCGGCGGACGGGAGCTCCGCCTCGTCCACCGGTCTCACCGGTCGTCGCCCGGCCCGGCGGGCGGCGGGCCGTCCGGAGCCGGTCCGGTCTCCTCGTCCCTCCCGGCGGGCGGCGGGCCGTCCGGGGCGGCGACCGGCTCCCCGTGCTGCCCGGCTGCGGTCGGCCCCGGACCCTCCCGGTCCGACCCCTGCGACGGGCAGTAGCGCCGGCGGCTGCGCACGAACGCCACCCACCCTCCCGTCCAGGCACCGTCCTGCACCGCGCCGCCCACCGGGACCAGCACGTCCACCTCCGCCCCGGAGTCGAGCGGGATCCGGTCGCGGTGCTGCGCCTGCTGCACGGCCTCGGCGATGTCGGCCCGGGTGGCGTAGCAGAAGGACAGGCCCAGCCGGTCGCCGAGCAGCCGTCGCACCTCGCGCTGCAGCAGGTCCGGGTCGCTACGGACGGCCAGGTAGCCGGCCGGCGGCAGCTCGCCGAAGCCGCGTTCGGTGAGCGGGGGCAGCGGCAGCCCCACGGCGGCCCGGTCGTCCGCCAGCTGGTCGCGGATGCGTGACCTGGCCCGCTCCAGGGACCGGCGCATCTCCAGGGCGATCCCCGACCGGGCGCGCCCGGCCCGGTCGACGAGCTGGCCGATCTCGGCCTCCACCTCCTTGAGCATCTGGTCGGTCGCGCGTTCGGCCGCCGCGTCCGTGCGGGTGTCGCGCCACTGCGCCGACTGCGCCTGGAACTGGAGGATCTGCGCCGCGTACGCGTTCCACGGCCGCATGCCCAGCCGGCCCTGCCACCAGCGCTCCGGCGGTGGCGCGCCCACCTCGCGGCGGGCCGCCCAGACGTCCACCACCCACTGCGCGGTGTCCGGGCCGACCGGGATCACCAGCGCGACCCGGACGGGCGGGCGCGAGTAGTCGGCCGGCGGCTCCCAGGCGGTCGGCAGGACGGCCGGGTCCGACGTCCAGGGCGAGTCGTCCCGCTGCTCCGCCTCGAACAGCCGGGAGGCCAGCCAGTTGCGGCGGTTCGGGCTCAACTGCTCCTCCAGCCCGGTCATCCGGGCCGCCGTCAGGCCGATCCGCACCCCCTCGGCGGTGTACTGCCGGTTGGTGGTGGGGCCCGCGCACGGGTCCTCGCAGAGCAACCCCTGGACGGCCGTCTCGCCGTAGTCCCAGTCGGCGCGCGTCACCTCCACCCACCAGAAGGCGTCGTTGCCGGGCCGCAGGTCCTTCAGCGGCAGCGACACCTCGTGCCGGGAGCGCAGCGGGCGCCCGGCCGCGTCGATCGCCAGTCCCCCGCCGACCTTCAACTCGCCCTGGGCGACGGCCACCTGGAAGCCCTCGACCACCCCGGGGCCGCCCGAGCGGCCGACCGCGGAGCCGAACTCCCGGGCGTAGTCCTGGATCCGGTTCAGGTGCTCGGCCCGCAGGAACAGCCCGTCGAAGGCGCGCAGCCGGTCGATGTCGCCGCCCGCGGTGTCCGGGGTGCCGGCGGAGCGCTCGTCGGGCGTGCCGGCCGGTGCGGTGGGGGTCGCGGTTGCAGCCCCGGGCCCGTCGGTGCCGCCCGGCCCCGCGGCCGCGCCGCTCTCGGCGATGGTCATGACTCGGACCTCCCGGCGTCGGCGGTGTGGTTCTGCAGGTACCCGGTGACCACGGCGTCGCGGCCGTCGTGCCGCCCCGCCGCCGGCCCGTCCCGCAGGCCGGCGAACGGCACCCACGGGTCCGTCCCGTAGCACGGCTCCGGTCCGGTGCCCCGGATCAGCACCCGCGCCAGCCGGTGCGCCGGCGGGTGTTCGAGGTCGAGGACGGCCCGGGTGCCGCCGTCGGTCAGCCGCACCCCCGCCACCGGGCTGCGCGCCCAGCCCGCGCCGTGCTCGGAGAGCGAGGTGATCGTGACGGCCTGCTCCAGCGAGCGGCGGTCCACCGGCCGGTCGAAGCAGAGGCTGAGGCAGGTGTTGCCGCGGGACCACCGCAGCGAGCCCGGATCCAGCCGGGGCCCGTCGGCGTCCTCGGGCACGGCCTCCCCGAGCAGTCCGGGGGCCAGGCCGCAGAGCAGGTCCTGGATCGCGCCGGTGGGCAGCAGCACGGACCGGACCAGCTGGTCCACCACCACGTCCGCGACCCGGACGCCGCCGGGGCCGGTCAGCACGTCGAAGTCCAGCTTCGCCAGGACGACCGGCGCGTGGTCCTCCGTCACCGGGAAGAGCTGCGGGCAGGCGTCGCCCTCCTCGCGCCCGGGCGCCTCCTGGCCCGCGTCGCAGGCGGCCAGCCGCCGGAACTCCGCCAGCAGCCGTTCGGCCCGCTGCGCGGGCGGGGCGGCCCGCACCCGGTCGGCGGCCTCGGCCGCCTGCCGGCCGGCCGTGTCCTCCGGGCCGGCCACCTCGTCCAGGCCGAGCAGCACCCGCAGCCGGTGGTACGGGCGGGGGCGGGGCGGTTCGTCGCCGCGGACCACCACCCGGACGGTCTCGGTGATCCGGGAGTAGTCGTCGTGCCGGCGGGTGATGTCGCACGGGTCGGCCAGGGCCGGTACGGGGCGGCCGGCGCAGCTCCCGAACTCGGCCACCAGCCAGGCCGTGACCGGCCGGCCCTCGCCGGGGCAGGGCGGCTGCGCCGCGTCCGCCGGGCCCGGGCCCGGGGCAGCACCGGGGGCCGGGTGGTCCTCGGCCCAGCGGGCGGCCCAGGCGGTCAGCGACGCGCAGGCCTCGGCCTCCAGGGCGAGTTCGCGGCCCCAGCCGTCCACGGCGAGGCCGGGAGCGGTGCGCAGCCGGTCGCCGTCGGCGTCGAGGCGCACGCCGTACCCCCAGACGACGCCCGGCCCGTGCAGCCAGGCCGAGTGCAGCATCTGCTTGCCGCGCGGATTGCCCATCAGCACCCGGAAGTCGTCCTCGCCGAGCAGCATGCCGAAGGCCACCCGCAGGGCGCTGAACGGCGTCACCGGCAGCTCGTCCGCCCGGCCCGGGCCGTCGGGCGGCCCCGCCGCCGAACCGCCCGTCGAGCCGCCCGAGCCGCACGGGCCGCAGGGCCCCGGGGGCCCGGCACCGCCCGGCTGGCCCGGGCCGCCACCGGCCGTACCACCGCAACCGCAGGGTGCGCCGCCGCTGCCGAACGCCGTCATGTCCTCTCCTCCCTGGTGGGCCGGACGGCGGCCGCGCCGAGCGCGCGCAGCGCCCGCTCGTCCGCGGCCCCGCCGGATGGGGCGGCCGGATCCGCCGGGAACGGCCGGTTCGCCTTGGCGTACTCCCGCCGCATCGCGTCGACCAGGTGGCCCCGGCCGACCCTGCCCCCGGCCTCGGCCGCCCGGAAGGCCGCGGCGATCGCGGCGTTGCGGATCCAGCCGCCGGGGACGGGGTAGCGGTGCGCGAGCGCGGCCAGGTCGATGCCGTCCTCCCGCACCGGGGCCGGCAGGTGCAGCCGCCAGAGCCGGTGCCGCTCCGCCTCCCCCGGGAGGTCGAAGGCGACGACGAAGTCCATCCGGCGGATGAACGCGGCGTCGATGTTCTGCCGCAGGTTGGTGGCCAGCACGGCCAGGCCGTCGAAGCGGTCCAGCCGCTGGAGCAGGTAGGCCGTCTCCAGGTTGGCGAAGCGGTCGTTGGCGCCGGAGATCTCGGTCCGCGCCCCGAACAGGGCGTCCGCCTCGTCGAGGAGGAGCACCGCCTGCAGCCGTTCCGCGGCGTCGAACGCGGCGGCCAGGTTCTTCTCCGTCTCCCCGATCCACTTGGAGACCACCTGCGAGACGTCCACCACCAGCAGGTCCGTCCCGGCGGCGGTGGCCAGCACCTCGGCCGCCAGCGACTTGCCGGTGCCGGGCGCCCCGGTGAAGAGCAGCCGCACGCCGCGGTCCGCGCGGGCCGCCTCGCGCAGCCCCCAGTCGTCCAGCACCACCGACTGGTGCGCCAACCGGGAGACGGCGTCCCGCAGTTGACGGTCCGACTCGGCCGCCACGACCAGCCGGCCCCAGGACGCCCGGGGGCTGAGCAGCTCCACTCCGGGCGGGAGGGCGGCGCCCGCCCTGGCCCGGACCGCGGCCGAGACGTCCGGCGCGGCGCCGCCCGGCGCGAGCTCCGCCCAGCTCCGCACGTCCAGGGCCACCTGGGCGGTCAGCGCCGGGTCCAGCGGGTGACGGGCCGCCAGCTGCGGGGCCCGCCCGGCCTCGCCGGGCAGCGCCGCCCGCCAGGCCGCCCGGCGGTCCTCGGTGCCGATCGGCCCGACCGGCACGGTGAGCACCGGCCGTTCCGGGCCCGGCCGCACCGCGCCGGGCCCGGCGCAGACCAGGACCGGGCCGACCACCCGGCGCAGGTCCAGCCGGGCCGGACCGGCTCCCTCCTCCGGCCGCGCCACCACCAGGACGGGCACCCCGCCGCGGGCGGCCGCGTGCAGGCCGAGCAGGCCCGGCCCCACCGGGTCCTCGGGGCGCACCCGCCCGGCCACCGGTCGCAGCCCGGCGGCGCGGGCCAGGGCGGCGCAGCGGCTCAGCGCGATCGTCTCGTCGGGCGCGGTGACGACGACGGTCCGCGGGGCCGTGGCGCGCAGTGCGGCGACCGCCCGCTCGGCCTCCGGTCGCGCCAGCCAGCCGTCGAGTCCGGCGACGGGCGGGCCGACCTCGACCTCGGCCAGCTCCCCCGGCAGGGCGGCGCAGCCGTGCAGGGCCGCCCAGAGCCCGTCGGCCAGCCGCAGGCTGCGGTCGTGGAAGGTGCCCTCGCCGTGGACCACGAGGGCGCCGGTGCGGACGGCCGCGCCCTCGTGGAGGAGGCGGCGCAGCGCGGCGCGGTCGACGGCGGGGGCGCGGTCGGGGTCGTGGTCGACGGCGGGGGCGCGGCCCGGATCGTCGTCCCGCGCGTGGTCGTCGTCGTGGGCGCGGTCGAGCAGCAGGGCGGCGAGGCCGACGCTCGGGTGGGAGTCGCCGCGCGGGTGCATCGCCCGGAAGGTCCTGGCCAGGCCCTCGTGCTCCTCCGGGAGCCCGGCGAGCAGCAGCAGATCGAGCTCCGCCGCGGTGAGGCCCAGCCGTTCCACGAGACGGCGGACCGGCGACGGGCCGGTGTGCTCCGCCGGGCCGCCCGCTGCGGCGGCGTCCGCCCACTCCCGCAGGAAGCGGGCGGAGGAGTCGCCGGAGTCCGTGCCACAGGTGTCGTCGAGCAGCCCGGCGAGCCGCCGGGCCGGGCCGGCCGCCCGGGCGGTGAGTTCGCGGCTGACCGCCTCGGGCGCCGGATGGGCGTCCGCGGGCGTGCCGAGCGGTGCTCCGGACGGCTCAGGCATAGACGTACCTCACCACCGCGCCGAGCCAGGGCACCCACCCCGGATCCAGGTCCAGCCCGGCCCGGCGGACCGTCAGGTCGATGTCGGCCGCGGCGAGCCGGACCTCGATCCAGCCGGGTTCGGCCGCCACCTCGCCGCCGCGGCGGGCGATCGCGCGGACGGCGGCGCGGCCGTCCGCCGGGGCGGCGTCATGAGCGGTGGACGGATCGGCGGACGGACGAGCCGGCGGACCGGCGGACGGACCGGCCGGTGCATCGGCGGACGGACCGGCCGCCGGATCGAGGCGGGCGGCGGTGGCCGCGGCCCACCCGGTGGCAAGGGTCCGCAGGCGGGCCCGTTCGGCCGGCGTGGGCGGCGGGGCGGCGAGCAGGGCCGCGGCCCGCGCGGGGCCGAGGCCGGCCAGGGCGAGCAGGGCCGGGTCGGCCGGGTCCGCCTCGGGCAGCAGGTCGGACCCGAGGCGGTGCAGGATCCAGCGCAGCGGCCGGGCGGTCAGCGCGCCGTCGTCCAGGGCCCGTTGCGGGAGCCCGGCGTCGGCGGCACTCGCGAGCAGGAAGAGCAGCCCGGCCCAGGCGGTGGGTGCGCCACTGCCGCGGTCCGGGGCCGGCCCGCCGTCTCCGGGTGCCCCGGCCGGGGCGGCCGCCGGAGCGGGCGGTGCCGCGGCCGGGGCCGGCGAGTGGTCCGGCCGGGCCACGGTGGCCCTGGTGGTGGAGGGCGACGGCCCGACACCTTTCGCGGGATCCGTGTCCGGGGGTGGGACGGGGGTGGCCGCCGGCCCGTGCGAGGAGGGCGCGGCCGGCCCGAGCAGCGTCCGCAGCTCCGCCGCCAGCGTGTGCGGCAGCCCGGGGTGCGGGCGGCGGTGCAGCGAGCCGGGGTCGGCCTCGGCGGCCACCAGCACGGCCCAGGCGGCCAGCGTCGCCGGTCCGGGCCGCAGCCGGGCCGACCGGGCGAGGGCGGCCAGCGCCGAGCCGGCCAGCAGGGTGCGGGCGAGGTCGCGGGCCGGTGCGGTCGGCGGGGTGCCGGCGCCCGCGTCGCTTCCGGTGCCGTCACCGGACGGTCCGTCGGCGGGGGCGCACCAGGACGCCACCGCCGCCAGCCCGGCCACGGCCTGCCAGCCCGGCGCGCCGAGGAGCCGGTCCAGGGCCGGCAGCCCGCAGGCTCCGGCCGCGCGGAGCAGCGCGGCCGCCGCGTGCCGCGGGGCGCGGCCGAGCGCCGCCAGCACGGCGGCGAGGGGCTCGGCGGTGGGCGCCGGGTCGGTGGGCCGTACGGCGCCCGCCTGCCGCCAGGCCCAGAGCCGCTCCGTCCGGCCGGCGGCCACCCCGGCCAGCAGGTCGGCGAGCAGCTCGACGTCGTCCCGGTAGTGGACGACCTCGCCGCGGCCCTCGCGGACCGTCCGTTCGATCGCGGCGGCCAGTGCCGTGGACCAGTCCTGCCCGGCGGCCGGCCCGGGCCGGCCGAGGTCGAGCGGGACGGTCAGCCGCAGCCGCCGCACGCACCAGTGGCCCGGCGGCAGCCGCACCCCCGTCAGGGCGCGTTCGAGGCCACCGTCGAGGACGCACCGCAGTGGCTCCCGCAGCCCGTCGGCCGTGGACCCGCCGGCCGTGGCGCCGGGGTGCGGGCCGCCGTCGGGCCGGGGCGCCGTGTCGTGCAGCGTCGCGGAGAACCGTCCGATCACCACCGTCGGAGCGCTCATCCCACCCTCACCGCCCCCACCGACGCCGACTCGCCGACCCGCGCGGCCGCCGAGGGGACGCCGACCACGCCGTCCTCGCCGATCCGGACCCGGCCGACCACGGCCGGACCCCAGGCCGCGCCGGGGCCCACCACCGAGGTGAGGTCGAGGTAGAGGCCGCGGCCGACCCGCATGCCGGTGCCGAGCGGGCAGATCTCCGCCAGGGTGTGGGCGGGCTTGTGCGCCTCGACGATGCCGCGGACGACGTCGAGCGGCTCGCCCTGCAGGGGCGCGGCGATCAGGACGGTGAACCGGTGGGCCGTCGCCGTGTAGCCGTCCTCACCGGGCCGGAGGCCGCCGACGGCGAACCGGCCGAGGGTGGCCGTGGCGGTGGCCCCGCCGACCGCGGGAGCCGGGGGCCCGCCCGGCCCGCTGCCGAGGACGGCGCCGCCGAGGCCGCGCATCCGCCAGTTCTCGACGACGGCGACCGGCACGGACAGGTAGAGCCGCAGGATCCGCTCCAGGCAGGTCAGGGTGCCGCGGATCCGGAACAGCTCGTGGGCCTGGGCGACGAGGGCGCGCCGGGCGGCGACCGGCCAGCGCCGGTCGAGGGCGAGCCCGAGCAGGCCGGCCAGCCAGCCGAGGGCCTCCTGCGGGGTGGCGGTCGGGTCGAGCAGGACGGTCCGCAGCGCCGCCCGCCCGTCCAGCTCGTGCAGCAGCCCCTCGGCGGGGGCGAGGTAGCGGTGCAGGAAGTCGGCGTCGGCCTCGTCCCGGCTGAAGGAGCGGGGCAGCTGGGCCAGCAGCCGGTGGCCGGGGCGTTCCACCCGCAGCGAGCGGATCCGCGGGGTGAGCCGGGCCGTCCCGCTGAGGTCGAGCACGACCCAGAGGTAGCGGCCGGGCGGTGCGTCGACCGGTGCCTCGTAGGTCTCGAACGCGTCGTCGGGGGCGATCTGCGCCCACGGCCACTCCCGGCCGGTGGGGCGCCGGAACAGGCCGCCGAGGCGGTCGAGCCGGTCCAGCCGGAGCTGCGAGGGCAGCGGCGGGGTGAGCTCACCGTGGCGCACCGCGCGCCGCCCCTGCACGGGCGGCGTCCAGGGCAGCGGGTCGGGGACGGTGTCCTCGTCACTGCTGAGGAAGCCCACCCGGACGTCGGTGCCCGCCGGGATGCAGGCGTCGAGGAAGATCCGGCCCCAGCGGGTGCGGTGGGCGCCGGCGTCCAGCCGGTAGCTGACGACCCGCCCGGCCGGGGTGTGGCGCGCCGCCGGACCGGCCGTCCGGGCGAGGCCCCGGTCGGAGGTGTAGGCCGTCCGCCCGTCGGGGGTGGTCTCGACGGCGCCGCCGTCGTAGCCGGGGGCCCGGACGGGCTCGACCTCCGTCCAGCCGTCGCCGTCCGGCCGGTAGCGGCGGAACGGCTCGCCGGGGTGCCCGGCGACGGTGAGCAGGCCGTCGGCGGACAGGGCGAGGTCGCTCGCCGGGCCGACCTCGAGCCGGTGGCCGCCGTCGGGGCGGGCGACCACGGCCCGGCCGCCGTGCGGCGCCGTCCAGAGCAGGTACAGCCGGTCGGCCAGGGCGGCGACCCGGGTGGGGCGCAGGCCCGCGGCGAGCAGCGGTCCGCCGAGCGCCGGGCCCCGTCCGGGGCCGCGCCGCCCGCGCAGCAGCACCAGGCCGGGCGGGTCGGCCAGCAGGACGACGGCGCCGTCGCGGTACGCGGCCGCGTCCAGAGGCCGGCGGGCGCGGTGGGCGGCGGTGCGCACGGGCACCCGGCGCAGCAGCCGTTCGGCCCAGAGGTCGACGACGTGCACGGCGGCGCCGCAGGACTCGGCGATGTAGAGGCGCTGCGCGCCGTCGACGGCGAGGCCGCGGGGGCTGCGCAGGCCACCGGGGTGGTGGTCGGCGGGGGCGGTGGGCACCTTCGGGTCGAGGACGTCGACCCGCCCGAGCGCGGGGTACGAGCGATAGGCGCGCCCCCAGCGGTCGAAGGCCAGCCCGGCCGCGGTGTCTCCCCCCGGCGAGGCGTCCGGCGACGGATCCTGTGACGGCCCCGGCCCGGGGTCCGCGGTCCAGGCGAGGCTCACCCCGCCCCCGTCGGTCAGCGCCGTGCCGTCGTGGGCGCAGCGGGCCCACTGGTCGGGGTCGGTGAGGATGGTGACCGACCGGTCGCCGTCCATCAGCACACCTCCGGGGGCAGCGGGACGAGGACCGGGTCGCCGCCGGGCTGCGGGGTGGTCCCGTAGCCGGTGCCGGGCGGCAATGGCGGTCCGGTGACGACGGTGATCCCGACCAGCCGGGGCACCTGCCAGGCCTTGAGCGGGACGAGCGGGGCGGCCGTCCAGGGCGCGGCCGGGCCGGGGCGGGTGGCCAGCCCGAGTTCGCCGTCGAGGTACTCGACGCCGTCCACCTGCACGGCCACGGCCTCCAGTTCGGCGCGCCGGACGGCCCGGCCGAGCGGCCACCCGGTGCCGTCCGGCCCGTACGGGGGCACCGGCGCCAGGTACTGGCGGAGGATCAGCTCGACCCAGCGGCGGACGGCGTCCACCTGGTAGCCGTCCCGGACGTGGGCGCCGACCGAGACGGCGACGTCCAGGTACGTCGGCGGGACGACGTAGAGCTCGGTGGTCAGCAGCCGGCGCGGGTCGAGGTGGGCGGCGACCCGGCGCAGCAGCGCGAGGTCGGGCAGCGGCGCGCCCGGGTCGCGCAGGTCCTCGGTGGGGAACACCACGACGCTGACCACCCCGGCGGCGGTGCGGCTCAGGGTGTCGGGGTGGAACAGCGGCAGCGTCTCGGCCCGCCGCACGCCGGGGACTTCGAGCGCCAGGGCGCGGAAGTCGTCGGCGGTGACGGCCCGGTCGCGCCGGTGGAGCTCGGCGGGGAGGGCGTCCAGGGCGTCGGCGAGCGAGGCCTGGTCGGCGCCGCCGGCGGCGGGCAGCACGTTCCTGACCTTCACCCCGGCGACGCCGCTGAGGCTGCCGATCGCCCCGGCCGGGACGTTGCCGGCCGCGCCGCCGCCGTAGCGGTAGGAGAGCGCCCTGATCCGCTCGCCGATCTGCGGCACCCGGCTGCGGGTGCCGAACCGGACGAGGCCGGCGGCCGGGTCGAGGGTGTAGTGCCGGTCGAGCGGGCCGCTGTCGGCGAAGGTCTCGACCTCCGTCCAGGGCTGCCAGCCGTCCGGCTCCTCGACCTCCAGCCGGACGGTGCCGCCGATGACGGGACGGTTGGTCAGCCGGTACGCCTGGTCGGCGTCGGCGGTGCCGGTGCCCACCAGTTCCGGGGCGGCCGTGCGGGCCTGGACGACGCCGACGGCGTTGGCACCGACCCAGCGGATCCGGTGGATGGCGTCGTTCTCGGTCGCGGGGCGGCGGACCCGAAGCCAGCCGATGACGCGGGCGGCGGCCTTCTCGTCGTCCAGCGGGGGCGGGCTGTGCAGGTCGCCGGTGGTGGTGGGCGCCTTGGCGTGGGTGGGGAAGGCGTCGGGCAGCTGCAGGGTGACGACCCCGGTGGCGGTGAGGCCCCGGGTGGTGTCGGCGAGGACGGCGAGGCCGGTGAAGGCCGTCGCGGCGTTTCCGGCCCGGTCGGGCCCGTTCCACAGCTCCCAGAGGAAGGCGGGCGGGTCGGTGGTGAGGTCGGCGGCGCGCAGCCGGGAGCGGTCGGGGTCGCGCGACTCGAGGTCGAAGGGCCTGGGGAGTTCGCCGTCCTGGACGACGCCGAGGAAGACGGCGCGGTTGCGCAGGCGGGCCGGGTCGGTGGCGGGTTTGCCGAGCAGCGCGATCCACAGGCACCCGTCGAGGGTGCCGGAGACGTCGAGGGGCGGCTGGTCGGCGGCCAGCGGGTCGGCGGGGACGGCGGTGGTGACGTAGAAGCCGGGTGCGGTGCCGGCCTCGACGAGGCTGCGCGGGCCGGCCGGGAGGGCGGCGACGGCGTCCTCCCGGCGGCGGGCCTCGGCGCTGTCGGCCTCGGCGTGCGGGGCGGCGGTCTTGCCGACGGCGAGGGTCTCCAGCGGCCAGGCGACCACCTCGCCCTCGGTCTCGAACGGCACCGCCCCGGCGCGGGCCTCCGTCCCGCGCAGGACCTGGACGCCCTCGGGCCGCTCGGTGTCCAGCACCAGGAGGGCGTGGGCGAGCGCGGCGGGCCGCGGGCGGACGCCGAGCAGCCGCAGGAAGGCGGCCTTGGTCGTGTCGGGGATCTGGTTGAAGCGGAAGAGCAGGGACTCGCCGAGGTAGGCGAACAGTTCCAGCAGTGCCACGCCGGGGTCGGTGGCGTTGTGGTCGGTCCACTCGGGGTTGTAGACCGGGATGCGTCTGATCAGCTCGTCGCGGAGCTGGGCGAAGGTGCGGTCGTCGAGGATCGGACCGATCAGGGCCACGGCCGGCTCACCCCCTGTTCGTCATCGCAGGTAGAACGGGTACACGAGGTTGTCGGGCCGCAGGTCCGGGAGGCGGGCGTAGCCGATGTCGATCCAGACCATGGTCGGCTCCTCCCCCGGGGTGACGGACACCCCGGTCACCCGGATCCGCGGCTCCCAGCGGGTCAGCGCCCGCTCGATCTCCTCCCGGAGCGCGGCCCGGGTGGCGGCGGTGTTCGGCGCCATCAGGTACCGGCGCAGTCCGCAGCCGAAGTCGGGCCGCATGACGCGCTCGCCGGGCTCGGTGTCCAGGATCGTCTCGATCGACTGCCGGACCAGCTCGGCCCCGCTCACCCTCGCCAGCCCCCCGCCCGGCCCGCCGGCACCCGCCTGCGGTCGGAAGGGCAGCCGGATCCCGGTGCCGAGCCACTCCTCGGCGGGTGCTCCTGCCGGAGCGTCAGCTGCTGCCATGCCGTCGATGATGCTCGGCGGGGCGTCACCGGCGCGTTATGGCCGGGGCGGCGGGAGGCCCCCGGCGGCGGGGCGGCCCGGACGGCGCGGCAGCCCGGACGGCCCGGGCTGCGGGGCGGCGGTCACCAGCCCGGCGGGAGGGTGGCGCGCATCTCCTTGATGGCGTCGTCGTACTTGTCCTTCCGGCCGGCGGGCAGGAAGCCGCGGATGTCGTTCACGTCCTTGGTGACGGCCTGGCGGAACTTCCCGGCGAGGAGCAGGTCGGTCTGCTGCTTGCGCCAGTCGGCGGCGTCGGCGCCCGAGCCCCAGCTCCTGGTCCTGCGGTGGTCGGCGGTGTCCATCTCGATGGCGGGGGCCGTGTACCGGGTGATGCCGTTCAGCTTGTTCCTGGCCGCGGTGGCCTTGCCGCCGGAGGACTGCGCGTCCTTGACGGCCTTCCAGGCGGGCATGTGGTTGCGTTCGGTGCCCTTGACGGCGCGCCGCCGCCCGCCCTTCTTGGCCGGTGCCTTGCCCAACTCGTTGTAGGGGCCGCCCCGGTAGACGTGGTTGGTGGCCCTGAGCCGGGGTTTCCGCTTGGTCTCGGGGCTCATCCGGGCGTCGATCAGCCACTCGCCGCCCTCGCGCTCGGCGGCCAGCCGGGTGAAGCCGTGGGTCTTCCTGATCCCGGCCAGCGCCTCCTGGAGTTCCTCCTCCTCGAAGGGGTCGGCGAGCGACTCCTGGGCCAGGGCGCCGATCGCCTGCAGGCCGCCCTGCCACCGCTTCTCCTTGGCCTGGTCGGGGACTTCGCCGGCGTCCGCGCCCCGGCCCCCGGCCCGCCCGGGCTTCGCGGCCGCCGGTGCGGCCCGGCCCGGCCCGGGCTTCCCGGCCCCTGCCCTCCCTGGTCCGGGCTTTCCGGCTCCCGTCTTCCCCGCTGCGGGCTTCCCGGCGGCGGCCGGGGCCCGGGCCGGGGCACTCCCGGCGGCCGGCGCCGAGCGCGGGCCCTCGCCCCAGGACCCGGCCTTCCGCTCCTCCCGGCCGGTCTTCTTCGGGACCTGGTCGTTCAGCAGGTCGGTCATGAACTTGTCGGCGCTGAAGGAGACTTCGCCGAAGGTGACCTCAGGCACCCGGCCGGAGCCGAGGACGTGCTCGACGTCGGCGCCGATCCCGAACTCGCCGGGGAGCGGGTACTCCAGGTGGAACAGCGGCCAGGTCCAGCGGTGGCTCGGTGCCGGGGACCACCAGGGGCTGACCAGGGCGACGAAGAGGTCGCCACCGAGGCCGAGGAAGGGCTGGGCGGCCACCTCCAGGTGGCCGCCGATGAAGAACTCGCCCTGCTTGCCCGCCTTCGGGTCGGCGACCTCGCGATAGCCGATCCGCGGGGTCGCCTCCACGTAGCCGCGGATCCCGGCGAGCGCGTTCAGCGCGACCCCGGCCTTGATGTCGTGGCCGACGAGTTCGAGGCCCGCGCCGCCCTCGGCGACGAGCCGGACGCCGGCGAACGCGGAGACGGTGAGGGTGCCGGTGACGCCGAAGTCCCGCAGCACCTCGGGCTTGGTCGACCAGGTGCCGGTGAGCTCCATCCGGTCCAGGGTGGCCGGGCCCAGCTTGGCGAGCAGCTCCAGGCCGATGTCGGCGAACACGAAGACGTTGCCGACCAACGGGATGCCGTAGAGGGCGCGGACCTCCAGCTTGGGCAGCGCCTTGACGTAGTCCTTCTGCTCGAACAGCGGCCTGGTCATCCGGGGCGTGATCCTGCCGACCAGGGTGACGTCCCCGTGGTGGTCGACCACCACCAGCGCCTCACCGCTCAACCACTCGGCGAGTCGCACCCGGACGGTGCCCCAGCCGGCGACCACCCGCGGACCGGGTTGCGGTCCGGCCGGGGCCGGGGCACCGCCGTCGGCCTCGACCGGTGCGGCGGCGGCCACGGGCGGCGCGGCCGCCTTCGCACCCGCCGCGGTGACCTGTTCGCCCGTCAGCCGGTCGGCGGTCCGCTCGTCGGTGGCGACCAGGGTCACCTCCCCGTCGAACTTGTCGTTGGTGTAGTGGACGGTGCCGCGGACGTCGACGGCGCCGCCGGCGAAGGCCGCCGTCACCGTGCCCTGGAAGCCCCGCAGGGCCACCTCGACCCTGGCCTCGCCGGAGAGCCGGCCGTCCGGCTCCCGTTTGACCGGCAGCACGATCGCGCCGAGGCCGGGCACCGTCCCGGTGGCGGTCGCGTCGAAGGCGACCAGCTCGTCGGCGAGGCCGATCGAGCCGGTGGCGTCGAGGAAGCCGCCGAGCCGGAAGTGCAGCCCGTTCGCCCGGACCAGCAGCCGGGGCCCGTCCAACCGGTTCTCCACCGCCGGCAGGGTCAGCCCGCCCACCCCGGCGAGGCCCAGCTGCTCGGCGTGCGCGACGACCTGACCGAGGAGGTCGGCCGGGCCGGTGAGCAGTCTGCCCTTCACCAGCGCGGAGGCGTGGCCCTCCAGCACGCCGCCCTGGACGCGGACGGCGAGCACCGGCTCGATGCCGTACCGGGTGAGCGGCAGCAGGAAGGGGTGGGCGAGCGGCAGGGTCCGGTGGTCCCGGCCGGGGCCGGTGGTGAGGCCCTCGTCGGTCCTGCGCAGGTGCAGGGTCCCGGCGGCGAGGGTGCCCAGCCGGGCCCGTACGGGGCCGCCCTCGGCGCCCTTCCGGTCCAGGTACTCGGTCACCGCGGGGGTGGGCGCCAGGGCTCCGCCCTGGAGTTCCAGCACGTCCTCGGGCACCTCGGCGGCGATCGCGGAGGCTGCGGTGGGCGGGGCGGGCGCGGTGGCCGGGCTCCGCGGGACGACGCCGGAGAGCCGGTCGGCCAGGCCGCTGGCCGCCGGAGCCGCCGGGGCCGCGGCGGGTGCGGGCGGCGCCGCCCTGGGCACGGGTGCGGGCGCCCTGACGTCGCGGGCCCCGGTCGCGGCCGCCATCAGCAGGCTGCCAGGGCAGTGGGGTCCGGGTTCAACGGTCACCTCCGCAGAGCGGATCGGGCGGGGAGCTCTCGACGGGCGGCGGGGCCGCGACGACGGCGGTGGTCGGGTCGAGCGCGGCCACCAGGTCGGCGGCCGCGGCCTGGGCGGCGGGGTCGGCCCCGGCCGCGGTCGGCCGGAACTCCGCGGTGGCGGCCGCGGCGGCCGTCGCTCCGGGCCGGCCGAGGAGCCGGTCCAGGCCGTCCGGGCCGGGGTTGTCCGCCCCCGGCCCGGTGAGCAGCGTCTCCAGGTCGTGGCCGGGGGCGTTGAAGTAGGCCTGGAGGGCGCCCAGGGCGACGGCGTCCGGGGGCAGGCAGAAGCGCAGGGCGAGCAGCCACCAGAGCTGGAAGGCGAGCACCACGATCGGCAGGAAGAGGCTGAACAGGAAGAACGCCACGATCGTGAACAGTTCGAGGGCGAAGGTGCAGATCCGGAAGTCGGTGCCGCCGGCCTGGCCGCTGCCGGGCTTCGGGATCTCGCCGGTCACCGGCAGCTGGGAGCCCGGCGGGCTGGTGACCGCGACCCCGCCGGGGCCGGTCGGGCGGCCGGCGCGGGCCGCGAGGGCCCTGAGGTCCGGCATGGTGATCGACACCCTGCGGTTCTTGGTGCCCTCCGGGTCGTAGAACGCGGCCAGGCTGAACGGTTCGGTGGCCGCGCTCCAGGATTCCTGCGGCGGGCAGTGCTCGTGGCCGGGCTCCGGCGGCCGGCGGGCGACGCAGTGGATCTCGTAGACGTGCTGGTCGTCCAGCTTGGGCCGGCCCTCGTCGTCGTGCTCGCCGGAGAGGGTCGGGACGAGGCCGAACCAGAGCGAGCGGGTGGCCGCCCGGTCGCACTCCCCGCCCGGGCGCGGCAGCCGCCACATCGTCAGTTCCTGCTCCGGTTCCGGTCGGCCGTCGGGGCCGGCGGTGCCGGTGGGCACCCAGTGCGGCCCCTTCGGGCCGGTGGTCCAGCTCTGCACGACGGGCGGGGCGAGCCCGGCGAGCAGGTCCGCGTGCTCGGCCTCGAACCGGGCCCGGTAGGCGTCGTCGGCCCAGAGCAGGTTCGGCAGGTCCCGGTCGGCCAGGTGCCCGGGCCGCAGCCCCCGGGCGGCCAGCAGGTCGGTGGTCAGCCGTTTCGCCAGCCGGCGCACCGCCGCCCGCCCGGCGTCGGGCACGGTGCGCTCCTGGCGCCGCAGGACCATCCGCAGCTGCGCCCCGTCGGCCGCGGCCCCCGGCCGGGGCAGGCCGGGCCGGTCGCAGAACAGCTCGACGACCACCGCGTAGAAGCGCTGGTGGGCGGGCTGGTACAGCTTGCGCAGCGGGGTCACGGCCATGGTGTGGGTGGCGAAGCGCAGCCGCCCGCGCCCGGTCTGCCCGGCGGGCACCGCCACCGGGTAGGCGTACACGTCCTCCACCGGGTCGAAGGCGAGCGAGGCGCGCGGGTCCGCGACCAGCCGGCGGACGAAGTCGGGGGCGTCGTACTTCTGGAGCGCGGGCGCGTCGGCCCGCGGGTCGAAGCGGTCGAAGCCGCCTCTCTCGCAGACGTACCAGGGCGCCCGCAGCCGGAACCCGTGCGGCGGGGCCGTCACCAGATGTTCCCGGCGCCCGGCGTGTAGGCCGGCGACATCACCATCTGCTCGGCGACCAGGGTGCCGACCTGGACGGTGCCGCTGAAGGCGGCCAGCGGCGCGTCCACGTTCACCACGGGCGCGGTGACGTCGACGGACGTGGTGGCCCTGATCTCCACCGAGGCGGCCGTCAGCCGGATCTCGCAGCCCCCGGCGTGCCGGACGGTGACGGTCTGGGCCGCGTCGTCGAGGCTGACCTGGTGCCCGGAGGCCATGGTGATCCGCACCTTCGCCGCGCCGGCCGTGTCGTCGAACTCCAGCCGGCTGTCCGCGCGCGAGCGCAGCAGCCGCACGTTGTTCGCCGCCTCCGGCTCGTGCGGCAGGCTCTCCCGGCCGTTCCAGGCGGCGCCGAGCACGTACGGCCGGCGCAGGTTGCCGGCCTCGAAGACGACGACCACCTGGCTGCCGACCTCCGGCAGGACGAGCAGGCCCTGCTCGTGGTCGGCGTACGGCGAGCAGAGCGTGGCCCAGGCGCGGACGTCCCGGTCGCCGTCCAGGCCGAGCCAGGGGAAGCGCACCTCGACCCGCCCGAGCCGCTGTTCGTCGACGATGTCGGTGACCAGGGCGGGGTAGGCGCCGTGGTAGCCGGGCGCGGCGCCGTCGGCCGGGCTTGGCAGGGCCATCAGTTCACCTCGTTCAGGGTGGCCCGCTCCGCCTCGAAGCGGGTGCGGAAGCCGTGCTCCAGGTCGAAGCCGTGGCACAGCCGGGTGACGTGGTAGCCGCCGCCGTCGAAGGCGGCGCCGACGTCCTGCAGGGTGAGCCGGCTGCCCACGACGAGGTCGGGCGTGCCGTTGGTCAGGCCGTCGGCGAGGACGAACCGCCGGCCGCGGCGCAGCATCTCGGCGCGCGCCCAGGCCGCCGCCTCGGCGGCGTCGAGGGCGACCTCGCGCACGCGCAGCGAGGTGCTGGGCCCGAGCGCCCGGCCCAGCAGGCGGACGCCGGTGCGGCCGCCGGTGGTCTCCGCCTCGACCGCCTCCGGCCCGGCCCGCTCCTCGACGGGTTCGCGGCGTGCGGCGTCGTAGCCGGTGACCACCACCTCGCTGCGCTGGTGCGCGAGGTCGGCGGTCAGCCGGGCGGACAGCAGGTCGCGGCCGAGGACGAGGGTGACGGCGGTGCCGGGCCTGGTCTCCCGGGTGCGCAGGTGCAGGGTGGTGCCGGTGCACCAGAGTTCGGCCCGGAGCAGCCGGGCGCGTTCCCGCAGCAGGGCGAGGTCGCTCTGGTTGAGCTGCTGGACGACGTCGTAGCGCGGGCCGGGCACGTCGACGTCGGCGCTCAGGCCGTGCTCGCGGGCGAGCGCCTCGGCGATCTCGCCGTCGGTCACCCGCGGGTAGCTGCGCGAACGGCGGGTCATCCGCAGGCGCATCAGGGCGTCCTCGGCGTGCGCGACCACCACCGGCGGGTCGCCGTCGCCGAGGACCAGCTCCAGGGCGGAGACGGTGCCCTCGAAGACGGTCCGCTGCCCGGCGTCGGGGCCGAGGGCGACCTTGAGGGCGCTGCCGAGGTCGATCGTGCGGCCGTCCAGGTGCAGCAGGCGCTCCTGGGGGCCCTTGGCGCCGATGCCGCTGGCCAGGAAGGTGGCCTGGAGGGTGCGCAGGCCCTCGACGCCCTCGCGGACCTCCAGGCGGACGCAGTCCCGGCCGAGGTCGCGGACGAGTTCGCCGCCGACGGTGAAGACCGGCGCGACGGCGGTGACGGCCGGCTCAGTCATCGAAGCCCTCCGCGGCGACCCGCGCGGCGAGCCAGTGCGCCCGTTCAAGCGCGGCGCGCAGGTGTCCGGCCCGCTCCGCCTCCCGGAGCGGGCCGCCCCGGTCGGCGGCCGGGGCGGCCGCCGCGGCGCCGACGGGGACGACGTCCGTGTGGACTTCGCCGATGTGCACGCTCATCGCAGGCCTCCTCGGGACTGCTCCACCGGTTCCCGCCGGGTGCGGCCGGCCCGCCGGGGGCTCGGCGGGGCCCGCCGGGAGCTCGTCGGACGCGGCCCCGGGTCGGTCTGCGGGTGACGCCGGGAGGGCGAAGACCGACCCTAGGGCCGCCACCTCAGGGTGCTGGGCGGTGCGTCACGACGGCGTTGCTCGCAGTCCGCCGCGGTGCGGGCGGGCGTGTCCGCGGGCAGCCGCTCCCACGGGGGTGTCGGGCCGTCGGGCGGTGGGGTCTCCTGGGCCCGGGCG
The DNA here is from genome assembly GCF_042873275.1 of Kitasatospora sp. NPDC004745. NCBI lineage: Bacteria > Bacillati > Actinomycetota > Actinomycetes > Kitasatosporales > Streptomycetaceae > Kitasatospora > Kitasatospora sp. NPDC004745. The sequence continues at coordinate 120,244 of NZ_JBIALK010000003.1, forward strand.
CGGCCGGCCAGGCTGCGGGCGCCGCCGGTGGCGCCCTCGGCGAGGGTGCCCGGGTCGGCGCGGCCGCGCAGTGGCACGCCGCGGCCGTAGGTCAGGGCGCGCGGGTCGGCCGCCGGGGTGCCCGGGGCGGGGTCCGCCGGCTCCGCGCCCGGCGGCGGAGCGGCCGCGCCGGGCGCAGCGGGGACGGCGAAGGCGGCGCGGGCCTGGTCGGTGGCCCGGGCCGCCCGGGCGGCGACCACCGTCGCCACGGAGGCGGCGATCCCGCCGCCGGCGGAGAGCGCGAAGCCCGCCGCCGTGGCGTCGTCGGGACCGCCCGCCCCCGCCCCGGCCGTCCCACCGCTCCCCGGAGCGAGCGGGGTGCCCGGGGCGGGCGGGGTGCCCTCCGGTGTGCCCTCCGGGCCGAGGCCCAGGGCCCCGGCGAGCCCGGCGACCGAGGTGGCCGCGGCCGCGCCCGCGAAACCGCCCGTCAGCCCGGCGCCGCCGCCCGCCTCGACCTCGACGCCGAGCCGGACGCCGAACCCGGCGGTGAGCGCGAGCGGGCTGTCCAGCCCGCTCATCGCCCCGCGCCAGGCCGCCGGGTCGAGTCCCAGGCGGGCCAGCAACTGCTGGGCGCTCTCCCCGGCCAGGGCCTGGACCACCTGCTGCGGCCGGTTCGTCCCTGCGGTGCCGGGGGTGGCGCCGGGCCGGGGCGTGCCCGGGTCGGTCGCGGCCCGGGCGTCGCGCCGACCGGCGCCCTTCTCGTTGGCCTCGTAGGCGAAGTCCTGCTCGGCGACGGTGACGGCGACCTTGGCCCGCAGCGGGGTGCCGTCCGGGGCGAAGAGGTCCAGCTCCTCGCTGACCTGGGTGACGATCCCGTCGAAGCGGAACGTCCCCCAGACGAAGCGGACCACGGGTGGCGGATCGCCCTTCCGGTCCGGCGGCGGCTCGACGAACTGGCGGACCACGGCCGTCCACTCGCGGACGTCCACGTAGCCGTCGGGGCCGCCCTGTTCGGCGGTGTCGAAGGCCAGGTCGAAGGCGAGGGTGGCGCCCTCCTGCGCGGGGTTCTGGCGTTTCTGGGTGCGGGTGCTGGTCCCGCCCCGGTCGACGTTGTTGTTCCGGCTGAGCCGCAGCGAGACGGGGTTGAACTGGACTCCGACGGCCGGTCCGTCGCCGCTGACCAGCGGTGGCGCGTCCTTCGCCGAGGCCCGGTTCACCCGCAGGCGTTGCAGGGTCGCGTGTGCCAGTTCGGCCATCAGGAGCCCTCCAGTCGCAGGCCCTCGTGGGCGATGTGCAGTTCCTCCAGGGCGATCTCACCGGTCCGCGCGTTGAGCGACGGCCCGGTGAGCTTGACGGGCAGCCCGCGGGTGAAGCGCCAGTGGGCGACGGTCCGCGTCCCGGTCGGGTCGAGGACCTCGATGTCGCCGTCGTAGCGGGCGGCGCGTCGTTCGCCGGTGGCGATGCCGTGCAGCCAGTCCCACAGCGCGGTGTCGGCCCGGCCGCCGGGGGTCGGGGCGAGCATGCCGCGCTTGAGCACGACCGGGGAGAGCTTGACCCGGCCGATGCCGCGGACCGTCCCGTCGTTGCGGCCGCCCTCGGGGTGGTCGGCCAGCTCCAGCTCCAGCTCCAGTCCGGTGCACTCCTGGAAGCCGCCGTCACCGAGCCGCTCGGCCGGGCCCTCGGCGGGGCCCGGTGCCCCGGCGCCGGGGCGGGGCGCCCCGGCGGCCTGCCCGGTCAGCGCCGGCGGCGGCGTCGCCGTCGGCCCCGGGGTGCCGCTCAGCCGCAGCGAGACCCGGAAGTTGAAGCCCTGGACCAGCGCGGCCATCGGTCACCCCGCCACTCGTACGTCGCCGTCGGCGTCCTGGGCGATCCGCAGGACGAGGTACTCCAGCGGCCGTGCGGGCGCCACCCCGATCTCGGCCACCAGCCGGCCCAGCCCCTGCGACCAGGCGGGGTTGAGCTCCTCGTCGCAGCGGACGAAGAAGGCCTGGGCCTCGGTGGCCCCGCCGAAGGCCCCGGCCCGGAACAGGTCGCGCAGCAGTCGTGTCACGGTGCCGGTCAGCTCGGTGCGCAGCTGCGGCGAGTCGGGTTCGAAGGCGAGGCCGCGGGCCTGGCGTTCGAGGGTGAGCCGGAGCATCGTCATCAGGCGACGGACGCTCAGCTGGGCGTAGTCCGGATCACGGGAGAGGGTCCGGGCGGAGGCCAGCCGGAAGCCGTCCGGTTCGGCGGCGAAGACGTCGACGCCGAGCAGGTGGAGTTCGTCGCGCTCGGCGGGGCCGGGCAGGTCGGCGGCGGTGACGGCGCCGGCGGCGAGGGCGTTGGCCGGGCCCCAGGGGATGCCGAGCCGGTGTTCGCGGTCGGCGGTGATCCCGGCGGCGAAGGCGGAGGGCGGCACCAGGACGGCCCGCTGCTGCGGGTCCGCCGGGTCGACGACGCCGAGCCACGGGTGGTGGGCGGCCGCGTAGGAGCTGTCGAAGCCGGAGCGCCAGCGGGCGGTCAGCTGCAGCGGGAGTCCGGGCGGCACGTCCAGCAGGGCCACGAAGCGGCGCTGGCGCTCCGCCAGGTCGACGAGCCGGCGCTGGCGGCGCAGGACCTCCGCGAGGGCCTCCGGGTCGCGGCCGTCGAGCAGCACCGCCCGTTCCGGCGGCGCCGGGTAGACCAGCGGGACGGGCGGGGGCGGGCAGCGCCCGTCGGCGCCGGGCCGGGGCGGCTCCGGGGGGTCGGTGGTGGCGGGGGGCACCCGGTAGTCCCAGTAGAGGTCGGGCACGGAGAGCAGGGCGACCTCCGGTTCCAGGGCCAGCCGGTCCATGCCGACGAACACGGGGGCGTCCTCGTCGACGCCCTGGTCGCCGCCGACGGGCAGCAGCTCGGGCGGGGTGTCGCCGAAGAGGCTGTCCGCCGTGACGCAGGCCCAGCGGTCCGCGCCGGGGCCGGCCGGGGCGGCGTCGACGGCGGGCAGGGAGGCGTCCGGTGGCGCCAGCCGCTCGGGCCAGGGGCCGTCGGGGGCGATCAGCCGGGACTCCTCGGCGAGGACCCGCCGGACGAAGCGCGGGTGCGCCGCGGCCAGTCCGAGCCCGGTGAGGCGTTCCGCACGGGCGAGGCCCGGGTCGGCGTCGGTGACGGTGACGGTGGCGGTGACGACGTCCACCGTCAGGCCCGCGTCGGGCGGCACGGCGCCGGGCGGCCGGTCCAGCAGGGCCGTCCGGCCGCGCGGCGGCGTGTCCTCGACGGTGCGGACGTGGAGCAGCTCGCCGGCCGGGGGCAGTCCGGGCCCCCGGACCCGCAGCAGCGTGCCGGCCGGCAGGGTGAGCGCGTCGGGCAGCGGGAGCCGGGTGCCGTCGGCCCTGGCGGTGAACTGCCCGGCGGCGTCGAACTCCCAGCGCACGGCGAGGCGTCCGCCCCAGCTGCCCTCGTCGGCGGCCCGCAGGCCGAGCTCGACGGCGCCGGCGCCGGGCTCCGGGCCGGCCAGCCGGACGGTGTAACGGGCGACGGCGGCCAGCGCGGCCGGGTCGGGGGCGCGGGGCAGCGGGGAGACCCGCAGGACGTGGGCGCGGCTGCCGCCCTGGGCGAAGAACGCCCGGACGGCGTGGGGCAGCAGGCCGGGGCCCTCGAAGCCGCCGAAGACCCGGCGGTAGTCGGTCCAGCGTTCGACGGCGACCGGCCGGTCCACCGGGCCGCGCGGCGCCACGCCGACGAAGCCGGCCACGTCCAGCCGGACCGGCCGCGGGGCCGGCGCCGGGCGCCGGGTGTCCCGGTAGACGCCCGGGGCGCCGAGCCGCAGCCCGGGGGCGGCGGCCCGGGCGGCCGCCGGGCCGTTCGCCGGGTCGGTCGCCGGGCCGTTCGACGGGCCGCCGGGCACGGGGCCGTTCACAGCGAGGCGAAGTCGATGCGCTCGGCGACGAGGTGCAGTTCCTCCATCGCGACCTCGCCGCCGCCCTTGCCGGCCAGGGTGGGCCCGATCCACTTCTTGGGCTGGGCGGCGTGCAGGGTCCAGGCGCAGACCGGGGTGCGGGCCTCGTCGTAGAGGGTCACGACGACGGTGCGCGGGTCGAAGTTGCCCTCCCGGGTGTCCTTGATCCAGTTGAACAGCCGGAGGTCGCCGATGATGCCCCGCTTGAGGGTGACGTCGTCGGTGATGTTGGTGTTGGCGATCTTGCGGACGTGGTTCTCCTTGTCGTTGCCGTTGCGGTACTCGGAGAACTTGACCTCGTTGGCCGCGCCGGTGAAGTCGGAGAAGCCGCCGGCGATCTGGTCCTCGCCGGCGGCGTCGCCGAGGCGGACGAGGAAGTTGAAGGCGCCGTACGGGTTGTTGCGGACGGCCATGTGCTGCCTCCCGGTCGGGGGTCGGTGCGGGCGCGGCGCCGGTCAGGCGGCCGGCGCGTCGGCGGTGAACTGGCCGATCCGGAAGATCACGAACTCGGCCGGGTAGGTGGGGGCGACCCCGATCAGGCAGATCATGCGGCCGTTGTCGATGTCGTTCTGGGTCATCGTGGTGCGGTCGCAGCGGACGAAGAACGCCTCCTCCGGCTTGCTGCCCATCAGCGCGCCGCTCTTCCAGGTGACGAGCAGGAAGTCCTCGACGGACTGCCGCACGGACGCCCAGAGCCGCTCGTTGTTCGGCTCGAACACGGCCCACTGCGTGGACTTGTCGATGGAGTGCTCGAGGTAGATGAAGAGCCGGCGGACGTTGACGTACTTCCACTCCGGGTCCGAGCTCATCGTCCGCGCGCCCCACACCCGGTGGGACCGGCCCTCGAAGAAGCGCAGCGCGTTGATGCCCTCCGGGTTCAGCACGGCCTGCCGGTCGTAGGTGACGTTGGTGACGAACTCGCCCATGCCGTGGACCACTTCGTTGGCCGGGGCCTTGAACACCCCGCGCTCGGTGTCGCTGCGGGCGTAGATCCCGGCGACGAACCCGGAGGGCGGCACGTCCAGCATCGGGACGGGTGCGCCCGGGTCGGGGCGCCGGGTGGGGTCGGTGATCCGCAGCCACGGGTAGTAGAGGGCCGCGTAGCTGCTGTCGAACTGGGCCCGGAAGCGGCGCACTCCGGAGATCGCGCTGTCCTTCGGCGGGTCGACGATCGCCATCCGGTAGCGCAGCTGCTCGCAGTGGGCGATCAGGCCGTCCACCGCCTCCTGCTGCTGCGGTTCGGGCTGGTCGACGGTGTCGGGCACGGCGACGACGGCGATGTCGTCGACCTCGCCGAGCGCGGCCAGGCCGGTGGCGGGCCGGTTGAGGTCGTCCGGATCGGCGGGCTCGCCCAGCAGGTCCGCGACGCCCGGGTCCAGGCCGTCACCGCCGCCGAGGAGGAAGCCGGGGTGCGCGGCGTCGAGCGACAGCAGGGCGGTCAGCCGGTCCCCGGCGGTGGGCGGCGCCGTGGCCAGCGGGACCGGCGGGCCCACCAGCGGCGGCGGGACCGCCGGGGTCACGGGGGCGGCTGCGGCGGCCGCCGTCAGGTCGGCGAGCCAGACCAGGGAGAATTCGTCGGCCGGCTCCTTCGCACCGAGCACCCTGGTCACCGCGCGCGGGTGCCGTTCGTCCAGTTCGAGCTCGTTGTAGACGTCCAGCCGGTCCGCGCCGGAGCGGACGGTGACGGCCAGGGTGATGTGGAAGGCCGCCGTGCCCGCGGCCGGCGGGTCGACGTCGGTGCCGTTCGCGGCCAGGTAGCCGAGGCTGCCGTCGGCGGCCCGGGCCACGATCCGGACGTCGGCGGCCCGCGGCTTCGTCCGGTCGTCGGGCGCCGGGGGCCTGCCCCCGGCCAGCGGCAGCACCTCGACGGCCGCGCCCGGCTGGACCCCGGTCAGCCGGAGGGCGGCCGCGCCGTTCGCGGTGGCGGGGATCAGCACGTTCTTGCTCCGCCGGAACGCCACCGCGACGCTGATGCCGGCTCCGGCCAGCCCGGGCCAGCGGGCCCACCAGCGCAGCACCGCGGTGCCCGTCGACGGCACCGTCAGCGAGGCGAAGTTGGCCGGGCCGTCGACCACCGGGGTGGCGTCGGTCGTCCGGACGAAGGAGAACACCCGGGAGACGTACAGCCGGCGCCCGCCGTTGGCGAAGAAGGCGCGGGCCGCCAGGGCCAGCCGGCAGGGGGTGCCGTCGCCCAGGGTCAGCCCGCCGAAGGCGCGCTCGTACTCGGTGAAGCTGGTGACGAGCGTCGGGCCGGGCACCAGGACCCGCCCGTTGGCCAGGTACGGCACCGGGCCGTAGGCGGTGCGCCCGGCCATGCCGAAGGTGCTGGTCGGCACCCCCTCGATCGACCGGGAGCGGAAGCTGGTCTCCTCGACGTAGACGCCTGGGGTCAGGTACTCGGGCATGCACGGGCCTCCTCGGTCGCGGGTCGGGTGCTGCGGCGCGGGCGCCGCGGGCCGGCTGTCACGGGATCAGCCGTGCGGCAGGTCGGTCTCGGGGAGGACCCGGCCGACGGTCAGGCTCCGGACGGCGTCCCGGGTGGCGGTCCGGTAGCCCGGGGGCGTGGCGACGCCGCGCAGCACCGGGTTGTCGAGGTCCCCGGGCGCGGGCGGGGCGTGGCTGCGGGCGACCTCCTCGACCACCAGGTCGGCCAGCGGGTCCCGCGGATCGACCGGCGGCGGGTGCGCCGGGTCCGGGACGGCGGTGCGCAGCGCGACGTCGAGGGCGGAGGGCGGCGGGTGCGGCAGCCCGCCGATGCCGTCCACCAGCAGCAGGACCTGGCCGAACTGGTCGCCGTGCGCCCAGCCGATCCGCACCCCGCCGGCGCCGAAGGCCTCCACCCGCGGCCAGCGCACCGGCCGGCCTCCGAGGGTGACGCGCAACCGCAGGCCGGTCAGGCCACCGGTCACCGGGTACGCCGCCCCGGGGAGCAGCCAGGGGCGCAGCAGCCGGGAGGCGGCCGGCACGTAGCCGGCGGTGGGCGGGCGGTCGTCGGCGCCGGTGAGCTCGTCGAGCGCCCAGAGCGGCACGCGGAGGCGGCGCGGGACGAGGCGGCGGGCCGGGTCGTCCAGCCGGAGCAGGACGCTGCGGCCGCGGATGCCGCCGGGGCCGTGGCGGAGCACCCAGCCGGAGGCGCCGTGGTTCTCCAGGGGACGCACCGCGCCGCCCAGGTGCGGGGCCTCGTACCCGACGCGGAGGCCGGCGGCGGGGGCGGTGGTGCGTGCGTCGAGCGGGCGGACGGCCAGCGCGAGCCGGTGCCGCACCGCCACCGGGCCGGCGTCGACCTCGATCGTGGCGGCGGCCGCGGCGGTGACCGCGCCCGCGGCGGCCGCCCCGTCGCGCCGGCGGGCGCCGGCCGTCACCGCGGGATCCCGGAGAGGCGGGCGGCCACCGTGGTGACCTCCTCGGCGCGGGGCTGGCGTGCGCCGTCGATCCGCACCACCCGGGCCAGGTAGGGCAGGCAGAGCCGGTAGTCGGTGCTCATCGCCTGGAACGCCTCGCTGAGCGAGTCCATCGCGAGCTCGTCCGAGACGACCTGGACCGTGTCCCCGGGCTCCCAGTCGCCGCTCGGGTCGAGCAGCGGCCCGGTGAGGATGCTCTCGCCCTCCAGGGTCCGCGCGACCAGGCCGAGCCACTCCAACTCGGCCTCGACGAACTGGTCCCAGGCGGCGATCATCATGTGCATCCGCAGCGGCAGCCGCGGCACGCCGTCCTGCGCGGAGACGGCGCCCCAGCCGGCCCGGGTCTCCCGGTCGATGCTGAGCCGGTAGCAGTACACGGAGACGGCCGGGTGGCGGATCACCGCACCGGCGGTGTCCACCTGCTCGAAGTCCAGCGGCCCGGCGAGGACGGCGAGCGGCCGCCGCCCGGCGCCGTCGGGGATCTCCTCCTCGAAACGCCGGTTCAGCAGCGCAACGACGCTGCGTCCGACGGCGGCGAGTGCCCGGTATCCAGCCATGGTCCGATGCTCGGCCCCGGACGTCACCGCAGCGTTGCCACCGGCCGGCGATGGCCGGGCGACGGTGCGGTGACACCGCCCGGCCCAGACTCGACGGGCCGCCCGCTCCCGCACCCGGGAGCTCCCCCAGCACCGCGGAGACGCCATGAGCTACGAGACCACGCATCCTCCCGGACACTACGGCTGCTGCGACGCGGACGCCATCGACGCGCTCGCCTGCAAGGCGCAGGGCATCCGGCGACGGGCCGACGTCATCCAGGAGAGCCTCAAGACCCTGGAGCCCTTCAAGGCCGCCTTCTCCACCGCGAAGAAGGACTACGGCGCCGCCCGCACCGCCGCCGGGCACGACGTCAAGACGGCCGACGCCCAGCTGAAGGCGATCCGCGAGCAGCTGCGCTGCCGGCTCGACGAGGAGCAGCGCGACTGCGCCGAGCGTTCGGAGCAGAAGGTGCAGAGCCGGATCGAGGCCTGTGCCGGGGAGCCCGGCTGCCGCGAGTTCCCGTGCGAGTTCGGCACCGAGGGCCACAAGGACGACCCGACCGGCAAGCTCGCGGGGCTGATCGCGCACTACCGCAGCGAGATCGACGCCGCCTCGGCGTTCTTCCTTGAGCTGGTCGCCGAGCAGACCGCGCTGCCGCAGCGCGCCGCCCGGCTGAAGGCGGACGCGGCCCAGCTCACCGCCGACGCGGCCGACCCGAACCGCAGCCCGCTGGAGCTGTACGTGCGCCTGCTGGTCCTGGACCGGGCCGCCAAGGGCGTGTGGAACGGCTTCCCGGGCGTCCAGGAGTACGTCGACTGCCTGTGCCGGACGCTGCTGCACGTCCTGAAGGGCTGGGAGGCGGTGGCCGTCCTGGAGGGGTGGCGGGCCGTGCGGGCGTGCCAGGACCAGGGGCGGGAGGCCCGTTGCAAGCAGCTGCGGGAGCACACGGTCGAGGAGGTGATGGCGGAGGCCGCCAAATGCCTGGGCGACTGCGGCCCGCACGGCGGCTCCTCCGGGCCGTACTCCCCCAAGCCCTGCTGAGGGGGCGCCACGGCGGTCAGCGGCCGGGCCGGTTCCCGGGCGGGGCCCGGGTCGGCCCGGACGCGCGCACCGCGTCGCCGGGCCGGCCGTCGGGCAGGTCCTGGTCCTGGTCGTCTGCCACCTGCGGTGACCGCGGGCCGGGGCGGCGGCGGGCCGGCCGCGCGCCGTCAGGACCGGTCGTCCTCCCTGGCCCAGGCTCCGACGCCGAGGCGCCCGGTGGTCCCCAGGTCGAGTTCCGGGGTGAGCATCACGGGGGCGGCGCCCTCGCCTGCGCGCACCCGCAGGTAGGTGGCGTTCACCGGGTCGCTGCCGGCCTCGGCGGTGTTGCGCCACACCAGGGTGGTGCGGGCTCCCTCGCCGGGCCGCAGCGCGATCTCCTGCGGCGGGTTGTCCGCACCGGTGCCGCTCGCGATCGCGGCGCCGCCGGACAGGACCCGCACCCCGTCGATCGGCCGGTGCTTCAGGTCGAGCGGCTGCAGCCGGGGGTAGCCGTTCACGGTCACCGTGGAGTCCCCGCAGTTGCGCAGGTGCAGGCCCATCACCCGCAGGCCCATCGCGGCGTCGCCCTCGTCCGCGTACAGCCGCAGGCCCGACGCCGGGCACGGGCCACCGGGCCGCGGGGCCTCGGCGGTGGGCACGCTGCGGACCTTGGAGACCTTCACCTGCCGGGCCGCGCCGGGCGTCGTCCGGATCGGGCCGAGCGGCCCGGTCGCGACGTCCCCCGGCCGCGACGTCGGGCGCCCGTCCAGGTCGATCCGGCCGGTCGCGGTGGCCCCCGGGGCGAGCCCGGTGGCGGTGCGCGTCTCGGTGTCCAGCACGCCCCCGTCCGCCGCCAGCCGGCTGAACAGCACGGTGACGTCGGCGGGCCCCTCGGCCGGATCACCGGTGTTGGTCACCTCGTACTCCGCGCAGGACGCGCCGGCCGCGGTGATCCGCGCGGTGGCCGGCTCCCGCCCGTCCGGCGACTGCGCGGAGGCCGACGACCCCGGGGCGGCCGACGACCCCGGGGGCGAGGACGGTGCGGACGACGACGCGCCGCACGGACCGGTGCCACCGGCGGACGCCGGGGCGAGCCCCGACCCGGAGCCGCAGCCCGTGAGCAGCGCGGCGCCCACCGCGAGGGCCGCGGCGGCCGCGACGGGGCGGAGCACCGGGAGCGAACGGGGGGACCTCTCGAACTGACGCATCATCCGATGCGATCACGACCCGGCCCGATCGGCAGTGACCCGCACCACTTCGTGGGCAACGGACCTGCAACACTCCGGCTCCGCCCCCGGCCCGCGCGGGCCCGACGGGTGATGTTCCGGCGGCGCGGCGGGCCGCCGCGCCGGTGCCGCGACACCCCCCGCCGATACTGCGGGCATGACACCCACCCGCCCGAAATCCCTGCTGCGCCTGGCCGCGCTCACCGCGGTCACCGCCCTCGTCGCCGTCAGCGCCCCGGCCACCACCGCCGGCGCCACGGGTGAAACCGACCGCCACCGCCCCTGCGTCGGTTCCCCGGCGCCCGAGCGCGGGCCGGCGCTGGACGCGCTGCGGATCGCCGAGCAGGCCAAGGAGGAGCTGGACCTCAAGTCGGTGATCCTGCGGGTCACCGCCGACGGCCGCGAGGTCCTCACCGCCGCGCTCGGCGAGTCCATGACCGGGGTTCCGGCCCGGCCCGACATGCACTTCCGCAACGGCAACGTGGCGATCAGCTACATGGGCACCGCGCTGCTGCGGCTCGTCGACGAGGGGGTGGTCGGCCTCGACGACCCGGTCTCCCGCTGGCTGCCCGACCTGCCGCACGGGGACGCCATCACCCTGCGGATGCTCGGCGCCTCCACCACCGGCCTGGTCGACTACGTCAAGGCCCCCGGCTTCGGCGAGGCGGTCTACGCCGACCCGTTCCGCCAGTGGACGGCCGAGGAGCTGGTGGCCATCTCCACCGGCCTGCCGCGGCTGTACGAGCCCGGCGCCAACTGGAGCTACTCGCACGCCAACTTCGTCCTCCTCGGCGCCGCGCTGGAGAGGATCACCGGCACCCGGCTGGACGTCCTGCTGCAGCAGAAGATCATGGACCCGCTCGGCCTCCACGAGACCCGCAACAGCTACACGCCGGACATCCCGACCCCCGTCCTGCACGCCTTCACCTCCGAACGCGGCACCTACGAGGAGTCCACCTTCTGGAACCCGTCGTGGACCACCGCCCCCGGCGCGGTGCAGACCACCGACATCTGCGACCTCGCCCGCGGGGCCGTCGGCATCGGCGCGGGCGAGCTGCTCTCCCCGTCCTCCTACCGGCAGCTGCTGAACCCGGGGACGGTGGGCCTCGGCCACCCGACCGACACGTGCGCGGCGGACGTCTGCATCCCGCAGACCGAGGCCACCCACTACGGCATGGGTGTGGTGGTGCTGGACGACTGGATCTCCCAGCACCCGCTGTTCTTCGGGTACTCCGCCTCCCAGGACTACCTCCCGTGCGAGCACCTGGCGATCGCCGTCTCCACCACGAACGGCCCGAAGGCCCCCGGCGGCCACACCGCCCACACGATCGCCCAGCGGATCGCCGCGGCCCTCGCCCCGGGCCACCCGATCCCCGACTTCGGCTGACCCCACCCGCTCCCCGCCCGCGCCCCGGGCCCTCCCCCACCGGGCCCGGGCCGCGCCCGTACGGCCCGGGGGCCGGCCCGTCCCGGCAACTCCCCACGATCCTGCCGGTTCTGACGCCCTGCTAGGGTCCGGATCCGTGACGGACAGGGTGCACCAGCAGTACGAGGCCATGCGCGACCACTTCCGGCGGGCCGCCGACCGGCGCGGATTCACGCTCGACCCGGCCCAGGAGGCCCCGGTCGAACGGCTCAGCCGGCTGGCCGGCGAACTCGCCCACCCGGCCTGGCGGTTGCGCCGGCCGCCGCGCCACCTCTACCTCTGGGGCCCCGTCGGCCGCGGCAAGAGCTGGCTGGTGGACACCTTCCTCGACGGCCTGCCGACCCCGCGCAAGCGGCGGCTGCACTTCCACGACTTCTTCCGCCGCCTGCACGAGGGCGTCGCCCACCACAGCGGCGCCAGGGCCTCGGACGGTGCCGCGGTGGACCGGGCCGTGGACGAGCTGCTCGGCGACTGCCGGATCCTCGTCTTCGACGAGTTCCACGCCCACGACGCGGGCGACGCCATGCTCGTCGCCCGGCTCTTCCGCACCCTCCTGGAGCGGCGGATCACCCTCGTCAGCACGTCCAACTACCCGCCCGCCGGGCTGATGCCCGACCCGCTCTACCACCACCTCTTCGAGCCGACGATCCGGCTGATCGAGGAGCGGATGGACGTGCTCGACGTCTGCGGGACGACCGACTTCCGGCGGTCCCGGCCGGCCGGTGCCCACGGGTTCGCGCTCGGCGCCCGGCTGCGCCCCGGCGACGAGGCCTCGGCCGGTCTCACCCGGCCCCGCCCCGAGGAGGCCGGGCCGGTCACCGCCCACCACCGCGAGCTGCCGGCCCTGGCGGTCCACGACGACCTCGTCTGGTTCGGCTTCGAGGAGCTCTGCGAGGGCCGCACCGCCGTCCAGGACTACCTCGCGCTGGCCGAACGCTTCCCCGCCCTCGTCCTGGACGGCGTCCCGCCGCTCGTCGAGGCGTCCCCGGACGGCCGCCGGCGGTTCGCCAACCTGGTCGACGTCCACTGCGACCGCGACGTCCCGCTCATCCTCATCGGCGCCGACCCGCTCGCCGGCCTCGCGGACGGCTCCACCCTGATGCGCGACCTCGACCGCACCGCCAGCCGCCTCGCGCTGCTCCGGCAGCCGGCCCCGGACGCCGTCCGCTGAGCACCCGGTCACGGCCGTCGGGCGCGGCGGGCCGTGGCCGTCACGGTGGTCGTGCGACGGACGGCGGGAGCGGCGCCCGTACGCTGTCGGGCGCCGCTCCCCGCCGGTCCTCGCGCGTCGCGCCGCGGGTGCTACTTGACGCCGGCCGCCGCGCAGGCGTCCGCGTACTGCGGGGTGCAGATGTCGGCGGCCTTGTAGAGCCCGCCGCCGACCACGGTGACCGCGACCTTCGGCTTGGTCACGACGATCGGCGTGAGCAGCAGTGAGGGGATGTGCTGCCCGGCGCTGACGGTGTCCGAGCTCGCGACCGTGCTGATGTCCAGGCCCTCGACCAGCTGGACGGCGATGCTGGCCGCCGCGTCCGTCTCGGGCTTGTACGGCTTGTAGATCGTGAAGGCCTGCTCGCCGGTGAGGACCCGGCGCACCGCGTCGATGGAGGCGTCCTGGCCGCCGACGGGCACGTTCTTGATGCCGGCCGACTTCAGGGTGTCGATGATCGGACCGGCCATGCCGTCGTTGCCCGAGTAGACGGCCTGGATGCCGTCCTTGCCGAGGCTCTTGATCGCCTCGCCCATCTTCGCCGCGGCCACGTCCGGCTTCCACTCGCCGGACTGCTCGTAGGCGATCTTCTTGACCTTGCCGTCCAGCGCCCGGTGCGCGCCCGCCTTGAAACTGGCGGCGTTCGGGTCCGAGTCGGCACCGTTGATCATGACGACGTTGGCGGCGGCGGCCTTCGGGCCGAGCGCGTCGAGCAGGGCCTGGCCCTGGAGTTCGCCGGTCCGCTCGTTGTCGAAGGAGACGTACGCGGCGACCTTGCCCTCGGCCAGCCGGTCGTACGCGACGACCTTCACGCCCTTCGCCGCGGCGGCCTCCACCCACGGCGCGGTGGTCTTGGAGTCGACCGGGTCGAGCAGGATGACCTTGACGCCCTTGGCCAGCAGGTCGTCGAACTGCTTCTTCTGGGCGGCCGCGTTGCCGTCCGCGTTGGCGTACTCGACCTTGCAGTCCGGGCACAGGCCCGCCACGCCGGCCTTGATCAGCGGCGCGTCGAACGCCTCGTAGCGGGTCGAGGAGGAGTTCTCCGGCAGCAGCAGACCGATGGTGCGGTCGTTCCCGGCCGCCTGGGGCTTCTGCGTCGCATCGCCCTGCCCGCAGGCGGCGAGGGTGAGCGCCAGGGACATCACGGCCGTGCCCTGGGCCGCGCGACGCATGGGTCTGTTCATGTGGGGGGTGCCTCCTGTCCTGTGCCGCACCGGTGCAGCGACAGAGGAGGGAGTCAAGCGCCACCGGGCCGTCACGTCAATAAGTGAAGGAGTCTTCGTTATTTCCGCTGTCCAATTCGTTATGGATGAACGATCGCCCGCGGATCGCCGCAGGTGGCGTTCCAGGCCCGCTTTCATGAGGTCAACTCTTGGGCTTGCGTCGCGTCAGCCGGGGGTGACGGCGACCAGCCGGTGAGAGGGTGTCGCGGACGCTTCCGACCCTCACCCGCGCCACCGATCCACCCTTTCCCCGGACGCGGGGACGCCCCCCCGGGGCGACCGGCGGCCGGGCCGACGCGCGACGCCCCGGTGCCCGACGCTCCGTCACCGCTCTTGCACCGCACCGCACCGCGGTCCGCCCGCCGCCGCGCGGCGTGTCGGGTGGCAGGCCGCACCCCACGGCGGAAGGGTGACCGACAGGGGGCCCCACCGGGGGCCGCCAGTGGAAGGAGCGAGAATGCCCGAGGTCACCACTCCGTACGCGACCGGCACCCCGTGCTGGGTCGACCTGATGGCCAAGGACCAGCAGCAGGCGCTGGACTTCTACCGCGACCTGCTGGGCTGGCAGGGGCAGCCCGGCCCCGCCGAGTTCGGCGGGTACGCGGTCTGCGAGCTCGCCGGGAAGGCCGTCGCCGGCATCGGCCCGGCGATGGCCCCCGAGGGCATGCCGGAGCCGCCGACCGTCTGGACCAGCTACCTGGCGAGCAGCGACGCCCAGGCCACCCAGGACGCGATCGTCGCCGCGGGCGGCACCCTGATCGTCCCGGTGATGGACGTCGGCGACCTCGGCCGGATGCTCGTCGCCGCCGACCCGCAGGGCGCCGTCTTCGGCGTCTGGCAACCCGGCACCTTCTTCGGCGCCCGGATCGTCAACGAGGCCGGCGCGCTCACCTGGAACGAACTGCACACCAGCGACGTCGCGGCCGCCACCGCCTTCTACGGCGAGGCCCTCGGCATCGAGGTCAGGCGGATGGAGGACGCCGAGGTCGACTACTGGGCGCTGAACGTGGGCGACCGCGCCGTCGGCGGCGCCACCCTGCTCGCGAACGACCCGCCCGGCACCCCCGCCCACTGGCTGACCTACTTCGCCGTCGACGACGTGGACTCCACCGTCGACGCCCTCGTCAAGCGCGGCGGCACGGTGCTGGCCCCGCCGTTCGACATGATGGCCGGCCGGATGACGGTGGTCGCGGACCCGCAGGGCGCCCCGTTCGCGATGATCAGGCCGACCCCGATGTAGACCCGGCACACCCGGCCCGGGCACCCCGACGGCCGCTGACGGTCCCCTCGCGGGGGCGGTCAGCGGCCGTCGCGTTCGCTGACCAGCACGCGGTTGCCCAGGTGCTCGCTGCAGTAGCCGACGTCGGCCAGGAGCGCCGCGACCCGCAGGGTGAGCTGGAAGGGCCGGGAGCGGACGTCGGCACCGCTGTGCGGCCGGCTCCCGGCGGACGCGGGCGGCTCGGCGGCCGCGGACCGCAGGCCGTCCCGCCAGGAGACCGTCACGCCGTGGGCGTGGTTGACCACCATCATGCCCTCCGTCCCGCCCGCGCCGTCGGCGATCGGGAACCCCGCCCCGCGCAGCGTCGCGGTGACCGATTCGGACAGAACGCGATGGATTGGCATACGACAAGGCTAGATGATGGATGCCGAATGAACAGATGGTGAATGACCGAGGGCGGCCTTCCGAGTGACCCGACCGTCCCGAGCTGGGCGGCAAGGGCCCGGGCGGGACGTCGCGGCTCACCGACCGGCCGTCAACTCCCGTTCGAAGACCTGCCGGAAGCCGTTCGGCGCGCGCCCGGTGAGCAGCCGGACGGTGTCCGTGGTGCGGTCCTCCGCGCCGGCCGCGATGGCGCGGTCCAGGTCCGCCAGCAGCCCGGCGAAGGCCGGCGGCATCAGCGCGGACAGCCGCTCCCGCAGCTCTCCGTGGGTCAGACGGTGATGGACCACCGGCCGCCCGGTGACCTCCGCGACGACCGCGGCGACGGCGTCGTGGCTGAGCGCCTCCGGCCCGGTCAGCACGAGGTCGCGGTCGGGTGCGCGCTCGTCGGTCAGCGCGTGCGCGGCCACGGCGGCGATGTCCTCGGCGTCGACGAAGCCGACCCGCCCGGCCCCGGCCGCCGTCAGGATGGTGCCGTGCTCCCGGATGCTCCGGGCGTGGAGGTGCTCACCGGTGAAGTTCTGCATGAACCAGGAGGGCCGCAGCACCGCCCACTCCTCGAAGAGCTCCGGCAGCGCCCGGTGCACCTGCCCCACCGCGGGCCCTCCCTCGGGCACGGCCGAGGAGCTGAGGAGCACCGCGCGCCGCACACCGGCGGCACGGGCGCGGCGCAGGAACGGCAGCATGACCGGCAGTGGGTCCGGCTCGCCGACGGGCGGGACGAGGTAGACGCGGTCCGCCCCGGCCACGGCGTCGGCGAAGGTGGCGGGGTCGTACCAGTCGAAGCGCACCGACTCCGCGGCGGCCGAGGGCGTTCCGACCGACTCCGCACCGACCGAGGGCGCGGCGGACGAGGGCGCACCAGCCGCCTCCGCGGCGGACGACGGGGCGTCGACCCACGGTGCGCCGCGGCGGCCGGCGGCCCTGACCCGGTGTCCGCCGGCCAGCAGCCGCGCGGCCGTACGGCTCCCGGTGGTGCCGGTGGCCCCGATGACGAGCGTGGTGCCGGTGCCGCTCATCGGGCCGCACCCCCGGCGAAGCCGAGGCCGGGCTGCTGGACGGCGAGCGGGTTCCAGTAGTCGCGGTAGGAGGTGAACCGCCCGCCCCGGGCGGTCACCACGGCGACGTAGGTCATGTCGAAGGGGCCGCCGGTCCGCACCAGCCGACCCACCCCGCGCATCTCCACCACGATGGTCTCCGCGTCCGCGGTCCGGTGGATCTCCAGGTCCGGGAAGTCGTGCAGCTCGATGTGCTCGGGGTAGTCGCGCATGTAGGCGGCGATCTCCGCCCTCCCCGTCAGCCTCCGCGGCCAGCCCGGCGGCGCGAAGGGGAACTCCATGACGCCGTCCTCGGCCCAGAGCGCGACCCAGCCGGGGACGTCCTGCTCCATGAGCAGACGCAGGCCGTGGCGGAAGAGCTCGACCGGCGGGGTGCCGGCCGACGGCGGGAGGTCGACCGACGGTGGGGTGTTCGCGGGCATGGGTGTCTCCGTCACATAAGATACGGACCGGCGGTCCGCTTCAGTGAAAGATACGGACCGCCGGTCCGTATCGCAACCGGAGGTGGACCCGCCCATGCCCGTCAGCGCACCCGATCCCTCAGTTCCGCCCGAGCGCAAGCCGCGCAAGGACGCCGTCCGCAACCGGGCGGCCGTCCTCGCGGCCGCCGACACGCTCTTCACCGGCTCCCGGCGGCCCGAGGACGTCACCATGTCCGACGTGGCCGCGGCCGCCGGCGTCGGCAAGGGCACGCTCTTCCGGGCCTTCGGCGACCGCACGAGCCTCATCCGCGCCCTCTACCAGGAGCGGCTCGGCCCCCTGACCGCCGCCGTGGCGGAGGGCCCCCCGCCCCTGGGGCCCGCCGCCACGCCCGCCGAACGCGTGCCCGCCCTGCTCGACGCGCTGCTGTGCTTCAAGCTCGACCACCGGCACCTCGCCCTCGCCCTGGAGGGCACCGGAGCCGACAGCCCCTACGGCACCGAGCACTACGCCCACTGGCACGCCCTCCTGCGCGACCTGCTGACCGGGCTGCTCCCCCCGGCGGAGGCCGACTTCACGGCCCACGCCCTCCTCGCCGCCACCCGCGCCGACCTCGTCGAGCACCTGGCCGGCGAGCTGGCCACCCCCCGCGAGGAGCTCCGCGCCCGGCTGGCCGCCCACACCGCCAGGCTCCTCCCGTGACCGGACGCGGCGCGACGGGCGTCCGGTATCGTGACAGGGCTCGGGGAGGGGGTAGAGGTGGCGGCAGCAACGACCGGCGGGCCTGATCAGCCGACCGACCGCGCCTCGGCGATCGCCGGCAGGCTGGACCGGCTGATGGCCCGGGAGGCGGCCAGGTCCGGTGGACGGCCCCCGGCGTACCGGGAACTCGCCGACCGCATCAATCGCCTGGCGGGCCGGGACGTCATCTCGCGGGACACCGTCCGCAACCTGCACCTGGGCCTCAACCAGAAGGGGCAGGCCTCCAACCCCACGGTGGAGACGTTGGACTGGCTCGGCCGGGGGTTCGGCATCAGCGCCGGCGCGAGCTACTTCCTGGACGACGCCAGGGCCGCCGTGGTGGACGAGCAGCTGGAGCAGCTGGAGCGCATGGGCGAGCTGCGGCAGGCGCTCGGCAACGACGGGGTCGTCAACCTGGTCCAGCGGGCCTCCTCGCTCTCGAACGGCAGCCTGCGGGTGCTGCTGGCCCTCGCCGACAACCTGCGCCAGGTCGAGGAACAGGCGGCGGAACGGACCAGGCGTCCGGCTGACGGGGCGGCGGACGGGTCGACCGGCAAGGCGACCGGCCCCACGGCCGACGGGACATGACCGGGGTGCAGGTACGCCCCGGCCCCGTGGCGGCCGGGGCCTGAGCCCCGCGCCGCGCAGCCCGCCCCGCACCCGCCCCGCCACCTCCGCCACCTCCCCGCCACCTCCGAAAGAGCCTCCTGCCCATGGCGTTCCCCCGCGGCCTGCGCCGGCGATGCGAGCGGCGCCTCGCCGGTCTCCGACTGCCGGACCCCTTCACCGTGGAGGCGTTCCGGGCCGCCCTGGAACGGCTCCGCGGGCGCCCCATCGTCCTGGAACCGCTGCCCGCCCTCGGCGCCGACCTGCCCTGCGGCCTGTGGATCGCGCTGCCCAGCATCGACGTCGTCTACTACGAGGAACGCACCAGCCCCGCGCACCAGGACCTGATCAAGCTCCACGAGCTCGGCCACGTCCTGTGCGGGCACCAGGGCTCCCTCGACCTGTCCCGGCTGGCCTCCCTGCTGCCCGACCTGACCCCGGAGCTCGTCGGCGAGGTCCTCGGCGCGGGCCGGACCAGCTACGAGACCGCCGAGGAGCAGGAGGCGGAGATGATCGCCCTCCTGCTGGCCGGCCTGATCGGCACGGCCGCCGACCCGGGCCCGGGCCCCGGCCGCCTGGCCGAGAGCCTCGCGCACCCCGTACGCCCGCACCGGTGGAGGAACTCCTGATGCGCCCGCTGTTCACCTGGCTGATGCCGACGCTCGCCTGGAGCGTCGTGCTCTGGCGGACACCGTCGGCCTTCACCACCCGGGCCAACCGCTCGATCTGGGCGGGCTTCGCCGCGATCGCGGCCGGGCTCAGCGTCCGGCCCGCTGCCGTCGAGCGCGCCCTGGCGGAGCTGAGCGGCGTCCGGGACATCACGCTGCTGGTCAAACACCTCGCCGGAGTGGTGGCGGGCTACTTCATGCTGGAGTACGTCCAGGCCGTCCGCGGCCGTCCGCAGCGGCCCGGCGCCGCACGGGCCCGGATGCTGTTCACCGGCGCCGCCGCCGTCGCGCTCACCCTGCTCTTCCTCCTCGCCCTGCCACACGACCACGACGGCGCCTTCGGCATCGACGCGCACTACGGCGATCCCGGGGTCGAGCTGTACCTGGGGGTGTTCGACACCGTCTTCGCGGTCGCGGCCGCGCAGGCCGCCGTCCTGTTCTGGTCCAACCGGGCGAGCGTTCCGCCCGGCGCCATGCGCGCCGGGGTCACCTGCCTGGCGGCGGCGAGCGCCACCGGACTCGTCTACACGGTCTACCGCGTCTACTTCGTCCTCAGCAGCGGGGACTCCACCCGGCTCGACGCGGACGGGAAGCCCGTCCCGCTCACCGACACCCTCTCCGAACTGCTGCCCGCCCTCATGATCGTCCTGTTCGTGCTCGGCGTCACCATCCCGCCCACCCGCTCCCTGGCCGGCTACCTGCGCGACCAGTACGCGCTGTGGCGGCTCCACCCGCTCTGGGCGGACGTCACCACGGCCGTGCCGCAGGTGGTGCTGGGCACCCCCGGCAGCCGGCTGCGCGGCCTGCTGACGCCCGGTGACCGTTCCGTCGAGCTCGCGCACCGCGCCTTCGCCCTGCGTGACGCGGCGCTGGTCCTGCGGGAGGACTCCCCCGTCACCGGCGGATCCCCGGCGACCGGCACGGCCGGGGGCGGCCCGGCCGTCGACACCAGGGCCGCCGCGGGCGCCGACGTCCACCTCGACGCGGGTGAGGGCCTCGCCCGCGTCGAGGCCCGCTGGCTGCGGACGGCCGTCCGGCACCGGGCCCGGGGCCTCGCCGCCCCCGCGCCGCCCGCCGTGCTCGACGCCACCGCCGGCGGGCGCTCGCTGCCCGAGGAGATCGCCTGGGTGCTCGCCGTCGCGGACGCCTACCGGGAGCTCGGCCGGAGCGGGGCCGAGGCGTAGGGCGGCGCGACGCGGGAGCGGTGGCCGAAGCGGGAGCGGTGGCGCGTCGTCACAGCCAGCCGCGCTGGGCCGCCTTCAGCCCGGCCTCGAACCTACTGGCCGCCTGGAGCCGTTCCATCAGCCCCGACATCTGCCGGCGCACTGTGCGGAGCGACACCCCCAGGCGCTTGCCCGCCGCTTCGTCCGTCATCCCCGAGGCCAGGAGCTTCAGCAGCTCCCGCTCCCCCTCGCTGATCCCGTCCTCGCCGGAGCCGACCCGCGCGGCGCCCAGCGGAACGGCCGCCTCCCAGGTCTGCTCGAAGAGCGCGACGAGCGTGGCCACGATCCCGGGGGAGGTGGTGCACAGCGCTCCGCGCCGGGAGTTGTCCGGGTCGATCGGGACGAGGGCCGTCGTCCGGTCGAAGATCAGCAGCCGGGCGGGCAGCACGTGGCTGGTGCGGACCTCACCCCCGTGGTCGGTGGTCCACTGCGCGTACGCGAGCGTCGGCGGGTCGTTGCGGACGCTCTCCTGGTAGACCGCGCGCAACCGCACACCCCGGTCGAGGGCCTCCTCGTCCAGGGGCCGGGAGGCCTCCAGACTCGCCTCCGACTGGGCACCGCCCGGAATGATCGAGAGGCACTCCACCCTGAGCCCCCGGGTGAGGACCTCCAGCCGGGCCTGGATGGCGTCGAGTCCGAGGAGGCGCTCGTTTCCCTCCAGATTGGTGCCCGGCTGCAGCGCCGAGTACGAGGCGATGGCCCGGGCCGCAGCGGCCTTCCCGACCGCCAGTGCCCGGTGGTGCCGGGCCAGTTCCTCCTCCTCCTGCCGGCGCAGCAGATGTGCCAGCCCGACCTCCAGGCTGACGGCGCGGAGTCCGCCGACGGCCTCCCGGGACGGCGTCAGCAGGCCCAGTTCGACCAGCTGGTCGAGCGCCTCCCGCACCTCCGTCTCGGTCGTACCGACCCTTGCCGCGAGTTCCGCGACGCCACCGGAAGGCCCCTCCAGCATCTCCCGGTAGACGGCCTCCGTGCGAGTGTCCAGTCCGAAAACGTCCAGCACCGTGCATCCCCCAGCGTTACGTCGGTGTCGGCGAACCCCAACCATGACGATCATAATCGCCACCCTGTCGGTGAGATCAACCTCCCTTTCTCTTCGTCAGCCCGCCCGACACGGCGCTCCTATGAGCGCTCCTATGAGCGAGCCCGCGGGCGAAGGACCGGCACCGGCCCCGGGTAGGGGGAGGCGACCGGCCACCGGGGTGGCGATCACAGTCGCCGCGCCCGTGGCAGCGGCCGGACCCACCGGGCGCCTCCGCGAGGGTCCGGACCCGGGCCGCTGTCACCAAGGTGCCAGGGCTCCTTGGTGCCAGGGCGGAGGCATTCCGCAGGGGTGTTCGGACCAGCAGGATGGTGCTCACCGGAAAGGGGCCGCGAGGGAAAGCGCCCCGGGACCGGCCCGAAGTCCAGTACCGAACCGTCCAGGGGGATCGCCATGTTCCGCACCGTCTCGTCGCTCGCCACCGCCACTCTCGCCGCCCTGCTGCTGCTCGCCGCCGCCCCGGCCGCGACCGCCGCGACCGCCCCGGTTCCGGCGGCCTCCACCGGCGTCGCCTCCTCGGTCATCGGGTGGGACTGAGCTCGATGCGGGTCGTGATGGCCCGTCTGAACCAAGCCCCGACCGCACGACCGCCCGACCCGGCCCCGGCCACCGTCCAGGACCTGATCTGGGCGCACGCCCGGCCCTCCGAAGGTCTGGAGCACGTCCGGGCCGTGACCACGGACCGGTCGCTGGACCTCTACCTCTTCGTCCGGGCCGCCTCCACCGCGGCCGCGATGACCCAGATGCACGCGCTGCTGACCCGGGTCCACGGGCCGCTCGCCTCGCACGGCCTCACGCTCGACCGGCGCTGAGCGCCGCATCCGCCGACGCCCTCGCGCCGAGCCCTCTCCTTCTCCACCCGCCGCCCTCCCGGGAGCCGTCATGCCCGCACGCCCTCGCCGCTCGACCCGCACCGCCGTCTCGGCCGCCGCCCTCGTCCTGTCCGCCGCCGCACTGACCGCCTGCGCCGCCGCGCAGGCGGACTCCCCCAAGGCCGCCGCGCCCGCCACCGGGACGCCCGCGGCCACCACGACTCCGCCGACGGACAAGCCCGTTGAGCCACCTACCGGCTCCGCGACGCCGACCGCAGGCGAGACCGCGCCGCCCCCGGCGGACCAGGCGGCCCCGCCCGTTTCCACGGCAGCGCCCGCACCGGCCACCAGCGCCCCCGGTGCGCGCGGCGGCACGAGTGCGCCCACGCCCCGCGCCTCCGCGGCACCCGCGGCACCCGCGGCCCCGGCGGCACCGCAGGGCGCGGGCACCGCGGCCCCGGAGACCCCGCTGACGGCCGCCGTCGCCCCGGCCGGACTCGCCAAGCTGCCGATCGCGTCGACCTTCGGGTGGAAGCCCGACGGCCCGCTCAGCAGCCAGGACATCCAGGGCCGGAAGATCACCCTCAACGAGTGCGCGGCCGTCTCCGGAGCCGCCACCTGGCAGCAGCAGGGCTACGTCAGCGCGGCCAGGAACCCGGCCGGGCAGCAGCTGTTCAGCTTCGCCACCCCCGAAGCCGCGCACGCCGCCTACCAGCAGCTCGTCACCGACATGGGCGCCTGCCAGACCGCGTCGCGGCAGTTGCAGGCCCGCCAGGGGGTCACCCAGGACGCAGCCGTCACCCGCACCGCCGAGGCGTCCGACGGAACGTCATGGTCGCGACAGTGGACCGGAGTCGGCGGCATGTCGGCCCCCGACCGGCAGACCAACCACGTCTACGCGCTCCAGCAGGGCACCGCCCTCACACTCTTCCAGTTCGACGAGCTGGCGGAGCGCCCCGGCCCGACGCACGACACCGGCACCGACGCCGCGCTGCTCACCGCCCTGGCCGCGCTGGGCGCCCAGCACTGATCCCCGGGCCGCACCGCCCGCGCGGCTGCCCGTACCACCACTGACATCACCTCACCGCGTGCCGCGCCGATCCGTGCCCGGCACCGCGACCCAACACCCCTCTCACCTCGAAGGATTCGCCATGCCCGTTTCCAAGTCGGCCTCCCGTCTGTCCGCCGGCGTGCTCGCCGCCGCCTGCCTGACCGCCGTCGTCACGGCCACCGCCCCGGCAGCGCACGCCGACAGCGTGCTGTCCACCTACTACGCGGCCTCCTCCACCGGTTCCATCGGCAACGGCGCCGCCCCCGGCGGCCAGGTGACCCGCGGCCAGGTGCTGACCCGGGCCCAGGCCTGGGTGAACCAGGCGGTGCCGTACAGCACCAACGGCCTGACGGCTCCCTACAGCTGGTGGTCGGACGGGCAGACCGGCGGCCGCTACCGCCAGGACTGCTCCGGCTTCGTCTCGATGGCCTGGCAGCTGCCCGAGAGCCCCAACACGCTCGGCCTGCCGTCCTACTCCACCTCGATCGGCAAGTGGGACCTCCAGCCCGGCGACATCCTCAACAGCAGCGAACACGTGGTGATCTTCGCCGGCTGGCGCGACAAGAACGCCGGCACGTTCAACTACTACCAGGAGAGCAGCCGCAGCAGGCCCACGAACTTCAACACCGACGGCAACCTCAACGGCTCCTCGCTCTCCTCCCACCCCATGAGCAGCTACACCGCGCTGCGCTACAAGAACATCGTCGACTCCCCCTCGGTGTCGGGGTCGGGTTCGACGGTGGCGGCGTCGGCGACGGGCAACGGGGTGCACCTGAACATCATCGGCTCGGACGGCGGGATGTGGGCCACCGAGGGCGACTACGCCGCCGGGAACTGGACCGGCGCCTGGTCACCCCTGGGCGGATCCGGCCTCAAGGCCCTCACCAGCGTCACCATCGGCAGCAGCATGCACGTCTACGCACTCGGCTCCACCGGCCGCGTCTACTCCATGGACGCCGACTACACCACCGGCCAGTGGAGCGGCACCTGGGTCGAGGTCCCCGGAGGCGCCGCAGGCGCCACCGCCCTCACCGCAACCGCCACCGGCAACACCGTCCACCTCAACATCCTCGGCGCCGACGGAGCCCTCTACAACACCGACGGCGACTACACCACCGGCCACTGGACCGGCGCATGGAACCGCATCGGCGGCTCCGCCCTCCAGGCCCTCACCAGCGTCACCATCGGCAACGTCGTCCACCTCTACGCCATCGGCTCCACCGGCCACGTCTACTCCATGGACGCCGACTACACCGCCGGCCGCTGGACCGACGCCTGGGTCGAGGTCCCCGGAGGCGCCGCAGGCGCCACCGCCCTCACCGCAACCGCCACCGGCAACACCGTCCACCTCAACATCCTCGGCGCCGACGGAGCCCTCTACAACACCGACGGCGACTACACCACCGGCCACTGGACCGGCAGTTGGAACCGCATCGGCGGCTCCGCCCTCAAGGCCCTCACCTCCACCCTCACCGGCAACACCGTCCACCTCTACGCCATCGGCGCCACCGGCACCGTCTACACCATGGACGCCGACTACACCGCCGGCCGCTGGAGCAACGCCTGGGCCGAAATCCCCGGCGGCGCCATCGCCGCCCACTGACACGGCGAACGGACCGGGCCGGGTTCACCGGCGGCCCCTCAGCCGTCACCTCCTGAACGGGGGGTGACCTCCGGACCGGTCAGGTGTCGGCGGACTCCTGACCGTGTCCGGCACGCGTTCCGCCCTCTCGGGGGAGGGGCGGAGCGCGGCCCGAGCCGCCCGGTCCGTGTGGACCGGGCGGCTCGGTGCGTCCACGGGCGCGGTAGGCGCCTACGGGCGGTCAGGCGCAGTGGTAGGGGAAGGACGCCGTGGCGGTCCGGGTCTCCGGGGCGAGGAGCTCCAGGGTGGCGGTGGCCTGGAGGGAGCCCTGGCCGTCGAAGGTCCAGCGCAGGACCAGGTCGGTGTGGTGCGCGCCGGAGCGGACGTCCTGGGCGATCTCGTCCGAGGTGGTGCCGTCGCTGCGCACCCAGCGGTAGCGGAGGGTGCCGGTGCCGCCGTTGGTCGCCACCGAGGCCGTGACCACCGCGGTGCCGCCGCAGCCGGGCCCGGCCGGGTCGGTGGTGACGGAGACTCCGGTGACGGCCAGGGCCGGGGTGCGCAGCTGCCGCCAGAAGAGGAAGGCCGCGAGCACCAGGAGGAGGACGAGCAGCGGGGCCAGCCAGCGCCACACCCGGCGGCGCCGCGGCTGCTCGGCCTCCGGGGTCGTCTGGCCGTGCCACACCGCGGCGGCGCGCGGCGGGACGCCGGGGCCGAAGCGGCGCAACTCACCTGGAGCGAAGGGGATCTCCTCCGCCGGGGTGGCGGCCTCGACGGTGCGGCCGGGCTCGTCGGCGGGGTCGTGGGGGTCGGGGAGGGTGGCGGTCTCCCCCGCCTTCGGGTCGGCCTCCGCCAGGGTGGCGGTCTCCCCCGTCCGTTCGGCGCCGCCCCAGGAGCGGGGGTCGAGGAAGGTCGCGCTCTCGGGCTCGGATGCCGTCTCGGCCGCGGCCCCGGGGAGGGTGACGGTCTCCACGGCCTCCTCGTCGCCACCCCAGGCGCGTGGGTCCAGGAAGGTCGCGCTGGCGGCCTCCGCCCCGGACCGCACCTCGGCGGGCGCCTTGTCCGCGAGGCGCACGGTGGCCTCCGCGTCCGGGAAGAGCCGGACGGTGGCCTCGCCGGCGCCCGGACCGCGGGCGACGGTCTGCTCGGCGCCCGGGTCGGGGGCGGAGTCGGGGCGGGGCGTGGGCATGGCTTCTCCAGAACAGGACGAACGGGATGGGGCAGTCGGCGAGGGGACGGGCGGGCGGGTCAGCGGGGCGGGTCGCAGAGGAAGGCGGCCGTCTCGTTGGAGGTGGTGCCCGCCTTGGCCGCCGCCGGGCTGGTCGCGACGCGCACGCCCCAGGTCGGGAAGGTGTCGGCCGAGCCGAAGTCGTGCGCCCGGGTGATGGTGGCGGTGCCGTTCTGGACCGTCACGGTGTCCGTCGCGACGGTGACGGCGCGGCCGCCCGAGCTGTGGTACCAGCTGAGCGTCAGCGTCCCGCTGCCGCCGCCCTGGGCCGTCACCGTGACGTTCGCGGTGAGGCTCCACCGGCCGCTACAGGTCAGGGAGTTGAGGTTGACCGAAGTGACCTTCAGCACGGGGGCGACGGTCGGGCTGGGGCTGGGCGGGACGACGACGGGCGACGGCGCGGCCGTGGTCGCGGTGGGCGCGGCCGGGGTCGGCGCCGGCCCGGCGGGCGGCGGGGTGGGAGCCCCTGCGGGGGTGGACGGCGCCGGCGGCAGGCCGGGCCCGGAGGGAGCCGGTGCCGCGGGGGCCGTGGGCGCCTTGGCCGTCGGTGCGGCGACCGGGCTGCCGCCGGGGCCGCTCGGGGTGGCCGTGGGCGAGGTGGGCGCGGTCGTCGGGGCGGAGGGCGTCGGGCTCGCCGTGGCGCCGTCGCCGCTCGGTGTCGGGGCGGCGGCACCCGTCGGCTGCTGCGGGCCCAGGCTGGTGGTCGCCTCCGGGGAGGCCGCGCCGACGGGCGTCCGGGCGTCGCCGTCGGTGGCCCCGGCGACGGCGAGGCCGGCCAGCGTGGCCAGGGTGACGGCTCCGGCCGCGACCCCGACGAGGACCTTGCCCCGGCGCGGCGGAACCTTGCGCAGCAGGCCCCGGGCCGCCCCCGCCCCGAGGGCGAGGTCGGCGCCGAGCGCGCCGCTCTGCGAGCCCGCGGAGGCCTGCGGGCCCAGCGAGGTGTGGGCGAGCGAGGTGCCGCCGGGCGCGGCTCCGCCGGCGGGCAGCAGTGCCGCGAGCAGGGCGAGCAGCGCCAGCAGGTCGAGGCGGCCCCGCTCCTCCCAGTCGGCCCCGTAGCCGGCCGCGGCGACCGCCTCCAGCTCACGGACGAACACGGCCGCGCTGTCCGGGCGGGACTCCGGGTCCTTGGCCAGGCCCGCCAGGATGAGCGGTCGGACGGGGTCGGGCGCCAGCTCGGCGGGGATCGGCGCCTCGGTGTGCTGGACGGCGAGTTCGGCGATCGTGGTGCCGCCGTAGGGGCGGGCGCCGGTGAGGCACTCGAAGAAGGTGACGGTCGCGGCGTACACGTCCCCGGCCGGGGAGGCGGGCCGGCCCGCCCACTGCTCGGGCGGCATGTAGGCGGGCGTGCCGGAGACGTCGCGGTCGGCGCCGTTGGGGACCGCGATGCCGAAGTCGACGAGCTTGGAGACGCCGGCCGCGTCGACGAGGACGTTGGCGGGCTTGTAGTCCCGGTGCACCACGCCGGCCTCGTGCGCGGCGGCCAGGCCCAGCAGGGAGCCCTTCAGGACGACCAGGGCGGCCTCGGGGGTGGTGGCGCCCTCGGCACGCAGCAGGTCGCGCAGCGCGATGCCGTCGACCAGCTCCATCACGATGGCCGAGCCCTGCTCCCCCTCGACGTACTCGTAGAGCCGGGTGACGTGCGGGGAGTCGACCTGGGCGAGGACCTCGGCCTCGGCGCGCAGCGCGGGCGTGCCGATCCGGTCGTGGAGGTACTTGATGGCGACGGGGGTGCCGGTCTCCCGGTGGTGGGCGAGCACCACGCGTCCGCTGGCCCCGGCGCCGAGCTCGCGCTCGTGGAGGTAGTCCGGGAGCTCCCAGGGACGGGCGTCCTCGACGGGGGCGGGGGTGGGGACGGTCGACGCCATGCCCTCGGCCGGGGTGTCGCTCTCGGCGGGGGCCGGAGCCGTGGCCGGGTCGTTCACGGCGACCGGAACCGTGGCCGTGCCACCCGTGGCGGCGGGGGCCTCGGAGGTCCCGCCCGCGGCGGCCTCGGGACCGCTCCCGCCGTCGGGTCTGTCGTCCTGCTGCGTCCGCTCGTCCATCGTCGGTGCTCTCCCCGTTCCTGCCCGCTCGCCGTCCTTCGGCTGCCCGCCGTCCGTCCCGGCGCGGCCCCGCGGCGCCGCACCCTACGACACCGCGGCGGCCGGTGGCGACACGGCCCGCAAACACCGCGTTCCGGGCCCTCCGGGGCGGGTGGTCGCGCCGCGGGTGATTCGCACACCCCGCCAATCGTTCGTCCGTGCGACCGGTCCGCGGGCGGCGGGTCGGCCGGGCGGTGGCGGCCGGCCCCGCGGTGGCAGGATGCTTGCGATGGGTGGCACCCGAGCCACCCCGGGCACGGAACGGGAACGGGAGGAGTCCGATGGGGCACGCGAGGCACCGGGTGGCCGTACTGGTGCTGGAGGGCGCGAAACCGCTGGACGTCGGCATCCCGGCGCAGGTGTTCTCCCGCCGACCGAGCAT
Organism: Kitasatospora sp. NPDC004745; assembly: GCF_042873275.1. Classification (NCBI taxonomy): domain Bacteria; kingdom Bacillati; phylum Actinomycetota; class Actinomycetes; order Kitasatosporales; family Streptomycetaceae; genus Kitasatospora; species Kitasatospora sp. NPDC004745. The sequence goes on from NZ_JBIALK010000003.1 coordinate 148,724, forward strand.
GCCGTACGAGGTGCGGGTGTGCGGGGCGCGGCCCGGGCTGGTGACCGGCGGGGACGGGCTGGCGTACCACGTGGCCGACGGGCTGGAGGCGCTGGCGTGGGCCGACACGGTGTTCGTGCCCGGCTACCGGGACCCTGCGGGCACCCGGCCGCCGGAGGAGGTCGTCCTGGCGCTGGTGGCCGCCCACGAACGGGGGGCACGGCTGGCGGCGATCTCGACGGGGGCGTTCGCCCTGGCGGCCACCGGCCTGCTCGACGGCCGCAAGGCGACGACGCACTGGCACTACACCAGGGCGCTGGCCGAGCAGCACCCGCTGGTGTCGGTGGACGAGAACGTCCTGTTCGTCGACGAGGGCGACGTGCTGACCTCGGCGGGGGCGGCGTCCGGGATCGACCTGTGCCTGCACCTGGTGCGGCGCGACCACGGCGTCGGGCTGTCCAACCACACGGCGCGGCGCCTGGTGGCGGCCCCGTACCGCAGCGGCGGGCAGGCCCAGTACGTGCCGCGCAGCGTGCCCGAGCCGCTGGGGGACCTGTTCGCGGGCACCCGGGAGTGGGCGCTGGCGCACCTGTCGGAGCCGCTGACGCTGGAGGGGCTGGCCCGGATCGCCCGGGTCTCGGAGCGGACCTTCTCCCGGCGGTTCGTGCAGGACACCGGCTACACGCCGATGCAGTGGGTGCTACGGGCCCGGGTGGACCTGGCGCGCGAGCTGCTGGAGCGCACCGACCTCGGGGTCGAGCAGGTCGCCGACCGGGTCGGGCTGGGGACGGGGGCCAATCTGCGCCTGCACTTCCAGCGCATCCTCGGGACCTCGCCCACGGAGTACCGGCACACCTTCGCCGCCCGGACGCCCTGACCGCCACGGCGTGGTCGGCGGGTCGGCGGGTCAAGGCGTCAGCGCGTCTGCGGGTCGGCGCAGGTCAGCGCGATCGGGCGGGCCGCCACCGGCTTGGCGGGATCCTTGCGGAGCGTGTCGATCCGGCCCCTGTCGGGCCCGGTGCCCGGTGCAGAGGATGGGGGTGCACCGACGAGGTGGCAGCACGAACGGAACGAAGGGAACCCCCCGTGACCCGCATCGCGATCAACGGTTTCGGCCGCATCGGACGCAACACCCTGCGCGCCCTGCTGGAGCGCGGCAGCGACCTCGAGGTGGTTGCCGTCAACGACCTCACCGCCCCCGACGCGCTGGCCCACCTGCTCAAGTTCGACAGCGCGCTCGGCCGCCTCGGCCGCTCCGTCTCCGTCGACGGCACCGACCTGGTGGTGGACGGCCACCGCATCGCGGTGCTCGCCGAGCGCGACCCGGCCGCGCTGCCCTGGGCGGAGCTGGGCGTGGACCTCGTGCTGGAGGCCACCGGCCGCTTCACCGCCGCCGACGCCGCCCGCGCCCACCTGACCGCCGGTGCCAAGCGCGTCCTGGTGAGCGCCCCCTCGGACGGCGCGGACGTCACGCTGGCCTACGGCGTCAACACCGACGCGTACGACCCGGCCGAGCACGTGATCGTGTCCAACGCGTCGTGCACCACCAACGCGCTGGCTCCGCTGGCCTCCGTGCTGGACGACCTGGCCGGCATCGAGCACGGCTTCATGACCACCGTCCACGCCTACACCCAGGAGCAGAACCTCCAGGACGGCCCGCACCGCGACATGCGCCGCGCCCGGGCCGCCGGGGTCAACATCGTGCCCACCAGCACCGGTGCGGCGAAGGCGATCGGCCTGGTGCTGCCGACCCTGGACGGCAAGCTGTCGGGCGACTCGATCCGGGTGCCCGTCCCGGTCGGCTCCCTGGTGGAGCTGAACACCACGGTCTCCCGCGAGGTGACGCTGGAGCAGGTCCTGGACGCCTACCGGGGGGCCGCCGACGGCCGTCTCAAGGGCATCCTGGACTACTCGGACGAGCCGCTGGTGTCCTCCGACATCACCGGCCAGCCGGCGTCCTCGATCTTCGACGCCGCGCTGACCCGGGTGCACGGACGCCACGTCAAGGTCGTCGCCTGGTACGACAACGAGTGGGGCTTCTCCAACCGCGTCGTCGACACCCTGGAGCTCCTCGCCCGCAGCTGAACCCGCAGCTGAACCCGCGGCTGGACCCGCAACTGCGCCCGCGGCCGGACGCGCCCACGAGCCCGCCGGAACCCAGCACCGCACGAGCGCAGCAGCGCACGACCGAACCCGCCGTCGGGGCCGGGTGCCACCACGTGGCCCCGGCCCCGACGGCCGTCCCGCGTCAGCCGACCGTCACCGTGAAGGGCCCCGCCAGCACCGAGTACCCGTCGTTGGCCAGGTAGTACGCGTCGTACCGGCCCGCGCCGCTCAGCTTGCCGGTGGAGAGGGTGACGGCACCGCTCTGGTTCGGCGCGTAGGACCAGGTCAGCGAGGATCGCGAGCCCGGGGTGACGCCCGCCGGGTAGACGCCGACCCAGTTCTTCGGGCCGGCCTGGGAGGCGTTCGGCAGGGCGTAGCGCAGGGTGAGGTTGCCGCCGTTGGCCACGGCGTTCAGGTCTCCGGTGAGGGTCGGCCCGGTCGCCCCGGAGGGCGCGAAGGCGGCGTTGAGCGGCGTGGCGTAGGTGTCGTTGCCGGTGAGCCCGGGCAGGCCGAGGGCGGCCTCGATGGTGCGGCCGATGCCGTAGTGGTCGTAGTGCAGCGGGCTGCTGGTGCCGGCCGGGACGGTGCCCTGCGAGCCGACGAGGACGGTGGCGAGGTGGTTGTAGCCCTCGCTCTCGCTCTCGTCCCAGGTGAGGACGAGCAGGGAGCGCTGCTGGGTCCAGGCCGGGGAGGACAGCACGGGGGCGAGGGTCTGCTTCAGCCAGCCGTCCTGCACCTTGAGGCTGGTGGCGCTGCCGTTGCCGGAGCCCTCGCCGTCGTAGTAGTCGTCGGCGGCGATCCAGGAGAAGTTCGGCGTGGTGGCCGCCGACTGCAGGTCGGTGGTCAGCTGATTGGTGTCGAAGAGGTGGGCCGCGCAGCGGGCCGGGTTGCCGCTGATGTCGGTGTAGTTGATGAACGGCGCGTCGTCCGGCATGTAGGAGCTGTCGTAGGCCTTGGTGGTGTTGCAGGGCGTGCCCATGCCCTGTTCGTAGGCCTTCCAGGTCTTGCCGGCCTCCTCCAGGGTGTCACCGAGGTTGCGCTGTGGGGAGTTGATGTTGGGCCAGTAGGTGGCGCCCTTGGTGTAGGTGTCGCCGCCGGCGACGGCGAGGTAGTTCTCGTCGCTGGGGTGGTAGACGCCGTGGGCGTCGGTGAGGGTGGCGCCCTGGGCCATCAGGCCGTGGATGAACGGCGTGTCCGCGGGGTCGTTCATGATCTGGGCGTAGTCGGTGTTCTCCATCATGACGGTGAACACGTGGTCGTAGCCGGGCACCGCGGACGCGGGCGGGGTGAGCGGCGCGGGTGCGGCGACCGGGGTGTCGAGGGTGAGCGAGAGGTCGTCGAGGTAGCCGGTCTCGTTCGAGCTGGACAGGAACTGGACCTCGACCTGGATCGAGCGCGTCCCGGCGGGGACGGCCCCGGTGGTGCTGCGGGAGAGGAACCGGGTGCTCAGGCCGCGGTCGGTCGCGGAGACCGTGGGCAGCGTGGCGGCGGCGCCGAGCGGGCGCCCGGCGGCGTCGTGGAAGTGCAGGCTGACGGCGACGTAGCCGCTGTAGGCGGCCCAACCGCCCAGCCAGCCCGAGAGGTTGTAGTGCACGCCGCCGCCGTCGACGGCGGCGGCCGCGGAGGAGACGTCGACGGTCTGCGCCATCGCGCCGTCCCCGAAGTTGCCGGGGCCGAAGAAGGCCCGGCCGGGCGTGTTGCCGTCGGTGGGCAGGCCGATGGAGGCCACCGAGTGGCACATGACGTCGGTGCCGCCGGCCTGGACCGTCCAGCCGGGGACGGTGGTGGCGGCGCTCCAGTCGCTGGTGCAGTAGCCGCCGGCCTCCGCGTCGCCGTTGACGATCAGGTTGCCGCTGCTCCCGGCCGCGGTGGCGGTGACGGGGGCGGCGACGACCAGCGCGCCGACGAGGGGGAGGGTGGCGAGCAGCCCGCCGAGGGCGCTCCGGCGCAGTCGCATGGGGATACCTCGTAGCTTGGGTGAGGGTGGTGCCGGGGCGTGCGCGACCGGCTGCACATAGCTACCGGTCCGGGCCGTCCGTGGGAAGGGCTCCCGGGCGAACTCCGGCCGAACTTGACCAGACAACTTTGGTACCGCCGACCGGCCGGAGCACGGCGCGGGCCGGCCCGACCACCCGGAGGGCGCAGCCGCGAGCCGGCCCGACCACCCGGAGGGCGCACCGTGCGTGGTACCGCGGTACTACCCGCCTGGGGGTGATCAGCCCCCGGGTACCACGGATCGGGCCGCCCCGGCGCCTAGCGTGGACGGTGAGGGCGGCCGGGACGGTCCGGCCCCGGAGCACAGGGGTGAGCGATGATCGAGGCGCACCAGCTGACGAAGCGGTACGGCGAGAAGACGGCCGTCGACCGGCTGGACTTCACCGTCCGGCCGGGCACGGTGACGGGCTTCCTCGGGCCCAACGGCGCGGGCAAGTCCACCACGATGCGGATGATCGTCGGACTGGACGCGCCGACCAGCGGTTCGGTGCGCGTCAACGGCCGCCGCTACGCCGAGCACGCCGCGCCGCTGCAGGAGGTCGGCGCCCTGCTGGAGGCCCGGTCGATCCACCCCGGGCGCTCGGCGTTCAACCACCTGATGGCGCAGGCCCACACCCACGGCATCCCCCGCCGCCGGGTCGAGGAGGTCGTCGAGCTGACCGGCCTCACCTCGGTGGCACGCAAGCGCGCCGGGGCGTTCTCGCTCGGCATGGGCCAGCGGCTCGGCATCGCCTCCGCCCTGCTCGGCGACCCGGCGACGGTGATGCTGGACGAGCCGGTCAACGGCCTCGACCCGGAGGGCGTGCTCTGGATCCGCAACCTCCTCACCTCCCTCGCCGCCGAGGGCCGCACCGTCTTCGTCTCCTCGCACCTGATGAGCGAGGTCGCCCTCGTCGCCGACCACCTGATCATCGTCGGGCGCGGGCGGCTGCTGGCCGACACCACCGTGCAGGAGCTGGTCCGCCAGGCCGGCGGGGACGCCGTCAAGGTCGCCAGCGCCGACCCGGCCCGGCTGCGCTCGGCCCTGGCCGGGCCCGGCGTCGAGGTGACCGGCCGCTCGGGCACCGAGGAGCTCCTCGTCACCGGCCGCACGGCCCGCGAGATCGGCCTCACCGCCGCCGAGCACGGCATCGCCCTGTTCGAACTGACGCCCCGCACGGTCTCCCTCGAGGAGGCCTTCATGGACCTGACCAGGGACGCCGTGGAGTACCACGGCTCCACCACCGGCCGCACCGCCGGCACCGGCACCACCGCCGGCGACGAGGCCGGCACCGAGACCGCGAGGAGTGCGGCATGAGCACCATCGCACCGAGCAAGACCTCCGCACCCGCCGGCGCGCGCCCCGCACGCCCCGTCCACCGGGTGACGGCCGCCCGGGTGCTGCGCTCCGAGTGGGCGAAGCTGTGGTCGCTGCGCTCCACCTGGATCACCCTCGGCCTGGCCCTGCTGTTCCTCGTCGGCTTCGGGCTGATCGCCGCCGTCCAGTTCAAGTCGAGGATCACCTCCGGCCGCCCGATGGACCGGGACTTCGCCTCGGCGAGCGCCCTGAGCCTGTCGCTGTTCGGCACCAACTTCGCGCAGCTGGCGCTCGGCGTGCTGGGCGTGCTGGTCGCCGCCGGCGAGTACTCCACCGGCATGATCCGCTCGACCCTGGCCGCCGTGCCGCGCCGCCTGCCGGTGCTGTGGTCCAAGGCCGCGGTGTTCGGCGTGATCGCCCTGCTGCTCGGCACCGCGGGCGTGTTCGCCGTCTTCCTCGCCGACAGCGGCATCCTGGCGAGCACCCGCGCGGCGATGACGATCTCCGATCCGGGTGTGGTCCGCGGCCTCTTCGGCGCGGGGTTCTACCTCGCCCTGGTCGGGGTGATCGGGGTCGCCCTGGGCGCGCTGCTGCGGTCGGTGGCGGGCGGCATCGCCGTCCTGGTCGCCTCGCTGATGCTGGTCCCGGGTCTGACCTCGCTGCTGCCGACCTCCTGGCAGAGCCACCTCAGCCCCTACCTGCCCAGCCACGCCGGCGAGGCGATGTTCGCCCTGCACCACGACTCGACCACCCTCTCGCCGACCGCCGGGTTGCTCGTCTTCCTCGGCTGGACGGTGCTCGCCCTGGCCGGCGCCGCCGTCCGCCTGGTGCGCAGCGACGCGTGAACTCCCCCGCGGTGGGGGGGGGGGGGGGGGGGCCCGCCGCCCCCCCCGCCCCCCCGGCCCCCCCCCCCCCCCCCCCCGGGGGCCGCCCCCCCCCCCCCCCCGCCGCCCCCGCCGGCCCCCCCCCCGCCGC
>NZ_JBIALK010000003.1:155085-235490 GCF_042873275.1 Kitasatospora sp. NPDC004745
GGGCTGGCGCGGGGGGGGGCGGGGGCCCCCGGGGGGGGGGCGCGGCCCCCCGGGGGGGCCCCCCCCCCCCCACCCCCCCCGGGGGGGGGGGGGGGGCCCCCCCCCCCCCCCCCCCCGGCCCAGGGCCCGCCCCCCGCAGTCGGAGGGCGGGCCCCACGCCACGATGGACAGGTGACACCCGTGAGCCACCTCCCCGCCGGCGCCCCGGCGCCGGTCGCCGACCCCCTGTCGGCCCACCCGCTGTTCGGCCCGCTGGGCCGGTTCGGCCAGCGCGTCCGGCTGGCGGACCGCGACCGTCCGTGGGTCCTGGACACCGCCGTGGTCGCGGTGGCCTTCGTCCTGTTCTGCGTGCCCGACCTCGTCCGCGGCGGCGGCGCGGGCCCGTTCCACGGCGACGGCGACGGCCCGCACGAGCACCGGATCGTCTTCACCCACCTGCCCCTGCCGGCCGTGCTGGCCCTCCAGATCGGGCTGGTCCTGCCGCTGCTGTGGCGCCGGCGCCGGCCCGCCGCCTCCTTCGCGGCGATCATGGCCGTGTTCGTGCTGCAGTGGTCGCTCGGCGCGGCGCTGCGCGCGGACGCCGCCCTGTTCGTCGCCCTCTACAGCCTCGCCCTGCACGGCAGCCTGCGGAAGCTGGCCTGGGCCTGTGGCGCGACGGCCGGCGCGCTGGTCCTCGTCGCCGTCGAGCTGTCCTCCGGCGTCTCCCTCGGGGACGCCCTGTTCTTCCTGTTCAGTGCGGCGACGGCCGCCGTCGCCCTCGGCATCGCCGTACGCATCCGGCGCGCCCAGCTCGCCGGGCTGCGCGAGCGCGCCGCGCGGCTGGAGATCGAACGCGACCAGCGCAGCCGACTCGCCGCGGCCACCGAGCGCACCAAGGTGGCCCGCGAGATGCACGACATCATCGGCCACAACCTGTCCGTGATCGTCACCCTGGCCGACGGCGGCGCGTACGCGGCCCAGGCCTCCCCGGAGCGGGGCCGCGAGGCGCTGCTGCTGATCGGCGAGACCAGCCGGCAGGCGCTGGGCGAGCTGCGGCGCATGCTCGGCGTGCTCCGCGACCAGGGCGAGCGGGGCGCCGAGTTCACCCCGCAGCCGGGCATCGCCGACATCGACGGGCTGTGCGCGCGCACCCGCGCGGCCGGGCCCCGCATCGTGTACACCGCGGCCGGCGAGCTGGAACACCTGGACCGCGGTGTCCAGTTGATGGCCTACCGGATCGTCCAGGAGGCCCTCACCAACACGCTGCGGCACGCCGGCCCGGACACCAGGGCACACGTGTCGGTGAGCGCCGAGGCGGGCCGGCTGCGGATCAGGGTCCGGGACGACGGGCCGCCCGGCGACGCGGCCCCGCCCACGCGCCCGGGCACCGAGGGCCACGGGCTCGCGGGCATGCGCGAACGCGCCGCCCTCTACGGCGGCACCGTCACCGCCGGGCCCGGCCCTGGTGCAGGATGGACCGTGGAGGCCGTGCTCGACCTCACCCCCGACCCGACAGGCGGCCCGACGTGACCACCGTCCTCATCGTGGACGACCAGCCGCTGCAGCGGTACGGCTTCCGCATGCTGTTGGAGAGCCAGCCGGACACCCAGGTCGTCGGCGAGGCCGCCCACGGCGCCGAGGCCGTCCGGCTGACCGCCGGCCTGCGGCCCGACGTCGTCCTCATGGACATCCGGATGCCCGGCATGGACGGCATCGAGGCCACCCGTCAGATCGTCGCCGCGGGCGGCCGCTCGCGGATCCTCGTCCTCACCACCTTCGACCTCGACGAGTACGCCCATGCCGCGCTGCGCGCCGGTGCCAGCGGCTTCCTCCTCAAGGACGCCCGCCCCGAGGAACTGCTCGCGGGCATCCGCGCGGTGGCCGGCGGCGACGCCGTCGTCGCACCCGCCGTCACCCGCCGGCTGCTCGACGCCTACGCCCACCACCTGCCGGTCCGCCCGGCGGGGGCCGGCCCGGCCGACGACGCCCGGCTGGACGCCCTGACCGACCGCGAACGGGAGATCCTCGTCGCCGTCGCCCGGGGCTGGAGCAACGGCGAGATCGCCGAGCGCCTGGTGCTCGCGGAGTCCACCGTCAAGACCCACGTCAGCCGGGTGCTCGCCAAGATCGGGGCCCGGGACCGCGTCCAGGCCGTGATCTTCGCCTACGACCTCGGCCTGACCCGCCCCAACCCGCCGCTCTGACCGGGCCCGAGGTGTGGGAATGCCGCTCGTCGAGGTGACCCACGCGCCCACCGTGCCCGGGCCGGCGTCGCCGACGGGCTCAGTCCCCGGTCATCCCGAACGCGTCGTGCACGGGTCGCACCTCGACCGCCACCACGTGGAAGTCCAGGACGCGTTCCGCGATCTCCCGGGCCCGCTCCGGGCTCGCGCACTCGAGCACGTGGTAGGCCGTCAGCTGCAGCTGCCCCGCCGTGAACGGGCCGTCCGCCGCGACCGGGGCTCCGTCCTGCTGCCACCGGAGGGTGGTGGTGTCCCGCGGATGGGCGAGCCCCGCACCGTTGAGCATCTCGCCGGTGCCCTCCAGGTCGCGGTGGAGGTCGCCGTGCCGCTGGAACACCTCGGCCCGCTGCCGGTCGGTCATCGCCTCGGTCGCCGCCGGGTCTGCGTACATCAGGACCAGGTACTTCATCCCCCGATGGTCCCACCACGGCGCCCGTCGCGTCCGGCGGTCGGGGCGGGCGGAGGTCGGGCCGGGTGACGCTCCGGCGGGCCCGGCGAACCGGCCGGCGCACCGGCCGGGTGAGCCGGGCGGGCCGTCAGCAGGCCGTCCCGGCGGGGACCGGCCTGAGGTCCACGAGGTAGCCGTCCACGGCGTCGGTGACGCACTGGTTGCCGCGCCCGTAGGCGGTGTGGCCCAGGCCCCGGTTGGTGAGCAGCATGCCGCCGGGCAGTTGGGCGGCGAGGCTCTGCGCCTCCGCGTAGGGGGTCGGGGCGTCGCCGGTGGTGCCGACGACCAGGACCGGCGGCAGTCCCTCGGCCGAGACCCGGTGCGGCTGCTGCGAACCGGCCGGCCAGGTGCGGCAGCCGAGGTCGGCGAGCACCACGGAGGCACCGTAGACGCCGGAGTCGCGGTAGGCCTCGTCGAGGAGGTCCCAGTACGCCTGGGGGTCGGTGGGGTGGGGCACGTCGAGGCAGTTGACGGCGCTCAGGACGTCGGCGCCGTTGTCGCGGGGCTGCTCCCCCGCCGGCTCTCCGGCCCCGCCTGCGGCCACGGCGTCCCCGGCGCCGTCGGTGCCCGTGCCCCCGTCCTCCGCCGGGGCGTCCTGCCCGGCGATCGCGGCGAGCTTGGCTCCGTCGCCCGCGCGGGCGGCGGTCAGCGCCTCGGAGAGCTCCTGCCACTGGGACTCGGGCGAGTACATCGACAGGGTGATGGCGGCCAGCAGGACGGACTCGTCGAGGGGTTCGGAGCTGCCCTTGACGCGCAGGGCGTGGCCGGCCGCCTTGGCGTACAGGTCCTCGACCAGTCGGCGGATGCCGTCCGGCGTCGCCTCGGGGCAGGCCTTCTTCACGACCACCGAGCAGTTCTCGGCGTAGTCGTCGACGGCCTTGCGGAACCCCCGGCCCTGGCTGAGGATCCGCTGCCGCCAGTCCAGGGACGGGTCCACGGCGCCGTCGAGCACCAGGGCGCGGACCCGGCGCGGGAACTGCTCGGCGTAGACGGTGCCCAGGTAGGTGCCGTAGGACCAGCCGAGGTAGGTCAGCCGCTCGTCGCCGAGGGCCGCCCGGAGCACGTCGAGGTCCCGGGCGGCGTCCAGGGTGCCGACGTGCGGCAGGATCGGGCCGCTGCGGGAGGCGCAGGCCGCGGTGCTGCGGTCGGCGTCCGCGAGCGCGGCCCGGCGTTCGGCGTCGGTGCGCGGGTAGAGCGGCACGGCGGGCGCGTCCGCGGTGCCCTGGCCCTGGTCGGGCGCGTCGTCGGGGCCGGTGCAGTCCACGGCGGGCCGGCTGCCGTCGACGCCGCGGGGGTCGAAACCGACGATGTCGAAGTGCGCCCGGGCCGCCGTGCCGAAGGAGTCCAGCCCGCCCGAGCTCAGGTGCTGCACGCCCGAGCCGCCGGGGCCGCCGGGGTTGAGGACCAGTGAGCCGGTGCGCCGGGCCGGGTCGGTGGCGACGGCGCGGATCAGCGGCAGGGTGAAGGTCCTGCCGTCCTGCGGCCGGGCGTAGTCCATCGGGACGCTCAGGGTGGCGCACTGCAGGCCGCCGCAGGCCGTCCAGGTCGGCTTCTGCCGGTAGAAGGCCCAGAGCGCGGGCTGGTCGGCCGGATCGGCGGCGGGCGGCGGCTGGACCGCGGCGACGGCCGCGCCCGGCGCACCGGGCGGGGCCGGTTCGCAGCCGACGAGCGCGGTGGCGGCCAGCGCGGTCAGGGCCACGGCCAGGGCGCCGAGGCGGACGGCGGTCGTCTGAGGCTCCGGGGTGCGGGGGCGCCGGTCGGATCCGTGCACTGTTCTGTCGTCCGTCCTGTCGCGGGTTCTCGGTACGGGACAGGAGCATGGCCGAGGTGACCTGAGGTTCTGGTGAGGACGGCCGGCGCCCGGACGCACCACGGACCGGCCCCCGGGCGTACGGGTCCGACGCCGCGCGGTGCCCGGGCTCAGGGCCGCTTCTGGACGGGGACGTGCAGCAGGAACCGGGCCCCGCCCCGGGCGCCGCGCGCCACGGTGAGCGAGCCGCCGTGGGCGTGCGCCACCCAGGCGGCGATGGACAGGCCCAGCCCGCTCGACCCGGCGCCGCTGCGGAAGCGTTCGAACAGCGACTTCGCCAGCTCGGGCGGGATGCCCGGCCCCGCGTCGTCGACGGCGACGGTGCCGCCCGCGCCGACGGTGATCTCGACGTCGGCCGGCTCGCCCGGGGCGTGGCCGTGGGCGAGCGCGTTGCCCAGCAGGTTGGCGACGGCGCGGCGCAGCAGTCCGGCGTCGGCGAGCACGACCACCGGCTCGGCCCGGACGGCCACCCGGTGACCGTCCGCCGGGGTGTCGGCGACGACGGCGTCGACGAGCTGGTCGAGCCGCAGCGGCTCGCGGTCCAGCGGGACGGCGCCGGCCATCAGCCGGGCCCGGGTGAGCAGGTCGTCGACCAGCTCGCTCATCCGGGTGGACTGGCGCAGCGTGCGGCGCATGATCTCGGTGCTCTCGGCCTCGCCGCGCAGGCCGGTCTCGGCGAGCAGCCGCAGCGAGGCGACGGGGGTGCGCAGGTCGTGGGCGGCGTCCGCGAAGAACGCCTCCTGCTGCTCGATCGCGGCCAGCGCCGGCCGGACGGCCCGCCCGGCGAGCCAGCGCCCGGCGAGTGCGGAGACGGCCACCAGGACGGCGCAGACGGCGGTGAGCAGCAGGGTCATCCGGTCGTGGTCCTCGACGTTCTTGGCGACGTCGACGGCGGTGACCACGACGACGTCCGCGGCCTCCACCGCGGGGCCGCCGAACGGCTGGGCGGACAGCCGCAGCGGGTGACCGTCCGGGGCCGTGACGGTGGTCAGCACGAGGTCCCCCTCGCGGCCGGCCCCGGTGGCGGCCGCCTGGAGGGCGGCGGCGGGCACCGTGAGGCAGGGCCGGTGCGGGGAGGCCGCCGGGGTCAGGTTCCCGCCGGAGCCGGTGAACACCGTCACCGGCGGGCAGTCGTACGTGCCCTCCCGGGGGTCGGGGTACTCCACGGCGCCCTGCTCGTCGTAGTGCAGGTCGGCGGCGAACTCGCTGGTCCGGAGCTTGAGATCGGCGTCGACCTGCGAGCGCCAGGAGGCGTCGTCCGCGTGCACGGCGATGACCGTCATCCCGATCAGGCCGAGCGCGCTGACGAGGGCGAAGAGCAGGGCGATGCGCCGCCGCAGCCGGCGGATCCGGCCGGCCGGGGTCGGCGGCGGCCGGTCGGCCGGGCCGGGGCGGAGCCGGCGGCGCCGGACCGGAGCGCCGCCGGCCCGGTCCGGTCTCACGCCTCCGCCTCCAGCCGGTACCCGACGCCCCGCGCGGTGTGGATCACGGGCGGGTCGCCGAGCTTGCGGCGCAGCTGGGAGATCAGCACCTCGACCACGTTGGAGTTGGGCTCGGTCAGCTCGTCCCAGCACCGCTCGACGAGGTCGGTGCGCCGCACCGCCTGGCCGGGCCGGGTGGCGAGGGTCTCCAGGACGGCGAACTCCTTGGTGGTGAGCGAGAGCAGCACGCCGCCGCGGTGCACCGTGCGGCGGGCCGTGTCGATCTCCAGGTCCCCGCAGCGGACCACGGGCGGGCGGGCGACGGCGGTGCGCCGGCACAGGTTCCGTACCCGTGCCACCAGTTCGGGCACGGCGAAGGGCTTGACCAGGTAGTCGTCCCCGCCGGTCGCGAAGCCCTCGACCCGGTCGGCGACGGTGTCCCGGGCGGTCAGGAAGAGCACCGGTACCGTCCGGCCGTCGGCCCGCATCCGGCGCACGTAGTCCGCGGAGTCGCCGGCCGGAAGCATCCGGTCGAGGACGACGCAGTCGTAGGCGGTGACGAACAGCGCCTCGTCGGCGGCGGGCAGGTCCGCGGCCTCGTCGACGGCCAGGCCGCTGCCGCGCAGGGCTGCGGCCACGGCGAACCGCAGGTCCTCGTCGTCCTCCACCACCAGCACTCGCATGCCGGTCAGGATAGCCGTGACCTGGGGCGGAGCCGCCGGCGGCCGTCCCCGCTCCGCGCTCACCACCGCCCCGCGCCGGTAGCCGGGGCGCCGACGGGGAACGCCGAGGCGGCGCCCTCTCCGTGGGGGATCAGGAGGGCGCCGCCGTCGACGTCCACGAGCATCCCAGCCCGATCCTGAGGATTCGATGAGGCCCGCGCAGACCGCCCGGGCGGCGGCCCGGGGGCGCGGCGGCACCGGGGCATCGCCGACCGCCAGTGCGCCGACTCCGCGAGGTGCCGGCAGAAGGTCTTCCGCGGCCTCGGTTCGGCGGCCACCGTCCTGGCCGCGACCGCCACCGCCAGCAGCGCGGCCACCGCCAGGACGGCGGCGGCCGCCCGTCGGAGCGCCGGCGGAGCGCCCCGTGCCGTGCCGCCCGTTCCACGCCGTCGCCGTCGCGCCCGTTGCTGCTGCATGCCGTGAGCCTCGCCGTCGGGGCCTGAGGATTTGCTGAGACGGCGCGGCTGCGTCCCGCTCCGGTCCCCGCCGGGCCGCCCGTGTCCCGGGCCCGGCGGTCAGGAGCCGGGGACCCTCGCCTTCGGCAGGGCCCGCAGGGTCGCCTCGGCCTTGAGCAGCATCTCCTCGTACTCCGCGACGGGGTCGGAGTCGAGCACGATGGCGCCGCCCGCACCGATCGTCAGCTCGCCGTCGTGGCTGACGGCGGTGCGGATGGTGATGCTGAGGTCGGTGGTCCCGGTGTACCCGAGGAACCCGAGGGCGCCGGAGTACACCCCGCGGGCCTCCCCCTCCAGGGCGTCGATGATCTCCATGGTGCGCAGCTTCGGCGCTCCGGTCATGGATCCGCCGGGGAAGCACGCCCGAACGGCGTCCACGGCGGAGGTGTCCCCGCGCAGCTCCCCGGTGACGGTGGAGACCAGCTGGTGCACGGTGGCGTACGACTCCGTCACCATCAGCGCCGGGACGTCGACGCTGCCGATCTCGCAGATCCGCCCGAGGTCGTTGCGGAGCAGGTCCACGATCATCAGGTTCTCGGCGCGCGTCTTGGGGTCCATCTGCAGGGAGCGGCGCCGCTCGTCGTCGGTGCGCGGGTCCGGGTGGCGGGGCGCCGTGCCCTTGATCGGCTTGGTCTCCACCGTGCGGGCGGCGTCCACCTTGAGGAACCGCTCGGGTGAGGAGCTGAGGACGGTGACCTCGCCGAGGCGCAGGAACGCGGCGTACGGCGCGGGGTTGAGCCGGCGCAGGCGCCGGTAGTAGGCGAGGTCGTTGGCCGGCGCGGGCAGCCGGAGCTTGTTGGTGAGGCAGATCTCGTAGCTCACGCCCTCCCTCAGCCGCCGGTCGCACTCGCGGATGTCGGCCAGGTACCGGGTGCGCGGGCGGACCAGCCGCCTCGACGCGTCGTGGTCCTCGGCGCGGGGCCGCGGGGTCGCGTCCGGCTGCGCCGCGGGCAGGGCGCCCAGGGCGGCGGCGGCGGTGCCGATCCACTCCCGGGCGGCGGCCGACTCCTGTGGGCCGTGGACGGCGATGACGTAGGTCCGGTCCTCGGCGTGGTCCACGGCGACGAAGCGGTCGGCCTGCAGCCACACCGCGTCCGGGGTGGCCGCCCGGTGGGCGCGTTCGGCACCGAGGTCGGCCTTCAACTCGTAGCCGAAGTAGCCGACGTAGCCACCGGCGAAGTCGAAGGGCAGCTCCTCGGCGCCGTCGACGACGCGGCCGGTGCGCCGGTCGAGGGCGTCGAAGATGGTGCCGCTCTCGGTGCGGGGGGCGCCTCCCGCGGGTTCCACCCGGACGTGGCCGTCCTCCACCCGGTAGCTGAGCAGCTCGGCCCCGGGCGCGTCGGCGGAGCCGAGGAAGGAGAACCGGGCCAGGCCGGGTTCGACGTGCGAGCTGTCGAGCCAGAAGGCGCGTTCGCCGGCGCCGTACAGGGCCAGGAAGGCGGCCTCGGTGTCGACGGCCCGTTCCAGGACGCCGACCTGCACCCGGAGTCGGGCGGCGGGCGCGGCCGTCGGCGCGACGCGCGCGGGCGGGTCGACGGCGCGGGTGGCCGCGCCGACGGCGGGGGCAGGGGCTGCGCCGACGGCGGGGGCAGGGGCTGCGCCGACGGCGCTGGCGGCGGCCCGGCCGAGCGCCAGGTCGCGGAAGTTCGCCACGAGGCGGGCCCCGTACTCCGTGCAGATCGACTCGGGGTGGAACTGCACCCCCCACCAGGGCCGGTCCCGGTGGGCCAGGCCCATGACCACGCCGTCCTCGGCGCGCGCGGTGATCCGCAGGTGGTCGGGCGCGGGTTCGGCGATGCTCAGCGAGTGGTAGCGCACGGCCGTGAAGTCCTGCGGGATGCCGGCGAAGAGACCGTCGCCGCTGTGCCGGATCGTGGACAGGTACCCGTGCCGGGGCTGCGGGGCCGGGACGACCCGCGCGGCCGAGAGGAGTCCCATCCCCTGGTGCCCGAGGCAGACGCCCAGCACCGGCAGCCGGGTGTGCTCCAGGACGTCGCGGGAGCGCCCGAAGTCACGGGGGACGGCCGGGTGGCCGGGCCCGGGCGAGATGACCGCGGCGTCGAAGCCGTCCGGATCGAGGTGGTCCCACGCGGAGGCGTCGTTCCGTACGACGACGGGCGCGATGCCGTACACCTCCGCGAGGAGCTGGTACAGGTTGTAGGTGTAGGAATCGTAGTTGTCGATGAGCAGGACGCGCATGGGCTGACACCAGGTGATCGTCGGAGGCGGAAGAGGGGGCGCGCGGTCGTTCCGGACGGGCCCTACGGGGCCCCGGTCCGCACCGTCGAGAAGTCGAAGGGGACGGAGTCGAGGACGTCCAGCTCCTCGCACAGGGTGCGCAGCCCGCTGAAGTCCTGGAGCAGCCGGCCGGCGCCGGCGGCGCTCCTGACGTCCCGGAGCATCCCTTCCCGTCCCTCCACCCCGAGCAGGTCCAGGACCCTCGCCCAGGTGGTGAAGTCGTGGGCGGCGAAGGCCTCCATCCCGTCGGCCATCGCGGTCAGGAAGTAGTCGCGCTCCCCGGCGTCCAGGCGCTTCCACACCTCCTGGACGACGGTGTCCGTGATCGAGGCGTGGCAGTACTCGTCACGGTTGTGCAGGACGGCCGTCAGGCGGTTGACCGGCTGGATCTCGTGGTCCTCGGCGATCAGGTCCAGGTGGGCGTTGATCGAGATCTCCGCGACCGTGGTGAAGGCGAGCGAGACCAGTGCCTGCTTCCGGGGTGTCCCGGCGGTGGCGAGCCGGTGGGCGTGCCGGCGCGTCTTGTGGCCGAGCGGGAGCGCGGACTCGGGCATCCGCCAGCCGCGCCGGCGGCGCGTCACGGCGCTGGCGTTCAGGTGCATCAGCGTGTGGTACTGCTCGTCGACCATGGCCTGCGTCACCGCGAGGACCATGGCGTCGTCCAGGCCCGTCGCGAAGGCGCCCTTGGCGATCAGGGCGAACCCGGGGTTGACGACGCACTGCTCGATGTCCATGACGTTCTTGTTGAACGCCACCCAACCCCACGCCAGGATCCGGGACTTGAGCTCGTCGTCGAGCCCGAGGTAGGTGGGGTGGTCCCGGAAGGGCAGCAGCGCCACCGGGAAGTCCGGCCGGTCGGGCTCGAACACGTCGTCCAGGGTCTCGCCCCGCCGCCGGACGGTGGCGCGGCGGTCCCAGTTGTCGGCGAGCCTGCTGAGGACGGCGTTCTCCACCGCGTCCTCCGGATCGTGCCCCGGGAGCGACCGCAGCCGTTCCGCCAGGGAGAACGCTCCGGATTCCGCGTCGTTCGGCATCTCATCCATGGTGGTCCTTAAGATCGCGCCCCCGGCCCGCGGACGGGCCGGAGGGACGCTCGGTCCGGGTCAGGGGGCTCCGCTCGGTCCGGGTCAGGGGCGGCCGGCCGCCGCCGGGCCCTCCAGCGCCTTGAGGGACTGCACGTCGGCCGGGTCCAGGGTGAGCCCGAAGACCTCCGCGGGAGCGGCGAGCAGCTCGTCCTGGTCCAGCTCGCGGGAGGTCGCCGGCTTGCCGGGCCGCAGCTCCGTGAGGGTGCTGCCGATGAGGACGTGCCGCACCGCGGGCCGCGTGCGCTGGAGGATCAGCCGCTTGTTGAACGGTGAGCGCGGGTGGCTGAGACAGAAGTGGTTGAGCACCTCGAAGTCCGCCGGGTAGCGCGCGTCCGTGGTGAAGCCGTAGAGCTCCGACGGGCCCTCGGGCCGCAGGAACCGCAGGACGTGCTCGCCGTTCGGCTCCCGCACCAGGTCGAACGGCCAGTCGCCGTCCAGCGTCGAGGTGTCGACGAGGCGGATCGGCTCGTACAGCCCGTAGCCGCCGAAGCTCACGTCGTGGAGCCAGCGTTCGCCGTCCAGCTCGACGCACAGGGCGACGTGGACGGCGGGGCCGGTCTTGTGCCCGGTGCGGATCCGGGACCTCGTCGCGAGCGCCGAGAAGGTGAACCCGATCCGGTCCAGCACCGCCGCCGCCAGGACGACCTGTTCCATGCAGAGGCCGCCGCGGCCGCGCCGCACGATCTTCTCCTGGACGCTGTCCAGGTCCAGCGGCACCGGCCGCCCGAGCAGCACGTCGAGGTTCTCGAAGGCGATCGCCTCGACGTGCGCGGCGTGCAGGCCGCGCAGCGTGGCGAGGTCGGGGGCCACGTCGGCCCGGTACCCCACGCGGGCCAGGTAGGCGTCCAGGTCGACGCCGGCGCCCTGCCACATCGAATCCGTCATGCGTATCCCCCCGGTCAGGTGAACTGTCCGGCGATCGTCGCCGCGAGGACGATCCAGCCGAAGTAGCGGTTGGTGACGAAGGTGTCCCAGCAGGACGCCGGATCGTCCAGGTCCACCCGGACGACCTGGTGGGCCAGCAGCAGCCCGGCGAGCACGACGAGCACGTGGTAGGCCCAGCCCGTCCCCGCCTCGGCTCCGGCCCAGAGCGCGCCGGCGACGCTCAGCGCGATGAAGACGGCCAGCCAGGCCTTGCTGGACTCGCCGAACATCAGGGCGGAGGACCTGACGCCGATGCTCCGGTCGTACTCCTTGTCCTGGTGGGAGTAGACCGTGTCGTGGAACAGGGTCCAGAAGAACCCGCAGGCGTAGAGGCCGAACACGGCCGGCGGGAAGTCGAGCCGCCCGGTCACCGCCGTCCACCCGGCCAGCACGTAGGCGTTGATCACCAGCGCCAGCCAGGCCGAGGGCCACGGGAACACGCGCTTCGTGTAGGGGTACGCGACGAGCAGCGGGTAGGAGGCCGCCACGACCAGGGCCGTGGCGCCGTTCACCAGCGCCAGGACGGCCAGCGAGGCCGCGGCCTGCGCGGCGGAGAACAGCAGCGCCCTGCCGACGCCGATCGTCCCCGCCGCGACCGGACGCGACGCCGTGCGGGCGACCTTGGCGTCGATGTCCCGGTCGACGACGTCGTTGACCGCGCAGCTCGCACCGCGCACCAGGACGGCCGCGACCGCGAGGAGTGCCACCGCCAGGAGGTCCGGCCGCCGCCCGGAGGCGAGGGAGAGGCTCCACAGCCCGGGCAGCAGGTACAGCACGACACCGGTGGGTGCGTGCAGACGCATCAGGAGGAGGTAGGCGCGCAGCGGCTCGGGACTCCTCCCGACCAGGCGCGCGCAGAGGCCCGGGGCTCTGGCGGGGCGCACCGCCGCCGGGGCGCTGGTCACCACGTCACCGGGAGCGAGACCAGCCCGCCGGTCAGCGTGTCGTGACGCAGCCTCAGCTCCGCCACGTCGACGGCCAGGCGCATGGTCGGGAACCGCTCGATGAGCCGGGCGAGCGCCACCTGCAGCTGCATCCGGGCCAGCGGCGCACCGACGCAGTGGTACATGCCGTGGCCGAAGGTGAGGCTGGCCGCGGTCGGCCGGGCGACGTCGACCCGCTCCGGGTCGGCGAAGACCGTCCGGTCGTGGTTGGCCGCGATGATGTTCAGCAGCACCAGCTCGCCGGCCCGGATGGTCGTGCCGTCGACCTCCAGGTCCGTCCGCGCGAAGCGCGGCATGCCGCCGTTGTGCGGGTTGGGCATCGACATCCGCAGGATCTCGTCCACCGCGCCCGGGACGAGGCCGGGGTCGTCCAGCAGCCTCTGCCGCTGCTCGGGGTTGGTGAGCAGCAGCAGTGCGCCGGTGCCGATCCGGGCCACCGTGGTCTCGTAACCGCCGAACAGCAGCAGCGCGGACAGCCCGATGACCTCGCGGTCGTCGAGGCCCTCGGCCACGCACAGCGCGGAGATCACGTCGTCGCCGGGGTTCTTCCGCTTCTCCGCCACCAGGTTCCGGCAGTAGCCGAACAGCTGGGCCAGCCCCTGCTGGGAGCGGTCCCGGTCCTGGACGTTGGCGGCGTCCTGGGTCCAGGCGCCGAAGCGGTCCTTGTCCTCGTGGGGCACGCCGAGCCACGCGCACATCACCTGGATCGGCAGCGGCAGGGCCAGTGCCAGCCGCAGGTCCGCGGAGGGCGCCTGCTCGGCCAGCTCGTCGAGCAGGCGCTCGGTCAGCGTCTCGACGTGGGACCGCAGCACCTGCATGCGCTCCGGGGCGAAGGGCGGCTCCAGCACCGCCCGCAGCCGGGTGTGGTCGGTGGCGAAGTCGCCCAGCAGGTTGGCGAGGAGCACGGACCCGCTGTCCTGGGCCGCGATCTCCGGGTCGGGGTGGGAGCGGCCGAGCCGGTCGTCGTCCAGCAACTGCCGCACCTGGGCGTGACCGGTGACCAGCCAGGCCTCGTCCCCCTCGGCGGTGCGGACCCGGTGGACCGCGCCGCGGGACTGGAGCGCGCGCAGGCCTGGCGCGACGTGCAGCAGATGGGTCTGCTCGAAGGGCAATTGAGCAGGGGTGTTCACTGACAACCTCCATGTCGTCGTGGCCTCGTGACGGCTCCCGCCGGAGCCGGGGCGGAGTCGGGGCCGGGGCGGAGTCGGAGCCGGCACCGGGTGCCGCCGGTCGCGGCCGGCCCGTGGTGCCGGCGACCGGAGCCGCGGCCCCGGCCACCAGGGGCCGGGGCCGCGGCGGGCGCGCGCCGGTGTCGGGCCCGCGGAGCGACGCGGTCGCGTCGGGGCCGGTGCGGAGCCGTCACGCGTGGTGGGGCCGTGCGGGGCCGTCACGCGCGGTGGGTCCGCCGCACCTGCGCGCGTCCGGGGACGGCTGCCGCTACGCCGGCGGCGCGTACTCGGCGACGACGACGATGTAGTTGAGCTCGTTGCTCCGGTGCGCGTCGAGGAACGGCTGCTCCACACCGGTGCGCAGGCCGGAGTGCGAGCGCAGCTCCCAGTACGGGATGGCCTCCTCGGTGAGGTCCCAGACCTGCGAGGGCACCAGGTGGTTGGCGGCGAGCGCGTTGAAGTAGGCGCTGCGGGTGTTGATGTGGCAGTCGTAGTGCTCGTCGATGAGCCGCACGGCCTTGCTGTCGGTCGACACCGCGTCGTTGGCGCACCAGGTGACGCAGACGTACCGGCCACCGGGGCGCAGCACCCGGGCGAACTCCGCGAAGGCCTCCGCCGGGTCGACGTACATGGTGGTCTCGTTGGTGTAGACCGCGTCGAACGAGTTTTCGGGAAGGCCGGTGTCGCACATGTTGGCGTACCGGAAGGAGACCTTGTCGGCACAGTCGTGCTTCTCGACGGCGAGGCGCTCGGCGAACTCGATGTGGTGGGCGCAGAAGTTCACCCCGACCACCTCGCACCCGAAACGCCGGTTGACGAGGAAGGACGTACCGCCACGACCCGATCCGCCGTCCATCACCCTGGCGTCGGAGGAGAGCGGGGCCAGCCCGCGCAGGACGAGTTCGACCTGCTCGTTCTCCATCCGGGCCATTTCCCCGAGAATGGCGGCCTCCCGCTCGGGCTCGGGAACCTCCAGCACGGACTTGTCGAATCCGCCGACGGCGTAGTGGTGGTGGTAGAGACCGTCGTCCTTGCCCAGCAGGAGGTTGATCGGGTCCTGGGTCTTGGTCTCGTAGTGGGCCTGTGCCCGGCGCTCGAATTCGGAGCGCACGACAGCGGGGGCCGAGTTCTCGTTGACAGTGGTCATGATGAATTCTCCGATTTCGCATGTGCCGCCGCTTCAGGGCGGCGCCGGTCAGACTGCGCGATTGACGATGCGGTCGAACAGGGTGGTCAGCTCGGCGGTCGCGGCCGGGGAGAGCCCGGCCCGCCCGAGGTGTTCCAGGGCCGACTCCAGGTGGTGGCGGGACAGCTGCTCCGCCGCGCCGCGGCCGCCGGCCTCCTCGATGAGGTCGGCCATGGCCTGCAGGTGCTCCGCGGTGGCGCCGTCGGTGTGCCACAGGCGACTCAGCCGGTCGCCGGCCGGGCTCGCCTCGGACAGGGCGGCCAACACGGGGAAGGTCGGGTTGCGCCGCGCGATGTCCCCGCGGATGGGCTTGCCGGTCACCGCGGGATCGCCCCAGACGTCCTCGACGTCGTTGGCGACCTGCAGGGCGATGCCCAGGTGCCGGCCCGCGTCGCGCAGGGCGGCGAGGCTCTGCTCCGGCCGTCCCGCCCGCACTGCGGGCGTCCGCAGCGACCACTCCAGCAGGGCCGAGGCCTTCTCCAGCACGACCTGCTCGTACACCGCGAGGCCGGCCGTGCCCGGGCCGGGCCGGACGGTCAGTTCACGGGCCTGGCCCGCGTGGACCAGCCCGGTGGCCTCGGCGAACGAGCGGGCGATCTCCGTGCTGCCGGGGCCGGGGTCGTCCACGACCATCCGCAGGGCGAGCGCCTGCAGGGCGTTCCCGGCGTGGATGGCCAGGCCGGTGCCGAAGGCCTTCCACGCGGCCGGGCGGCCGCGGCGCAGCTCGTCCCCGTCGGCGATGTCGTCGTGGAGCAGCGTCGCGCTGTGCAGCAGCTCCACCGCGGCGGCCTGGGCCTGCACGTCCTCCGGCCGCAGGCCGACGCCGCCCGCCACCGCCGCCATGAGGGCGGCGCGGGTCATCTTGCCGCCCCCGCCGCCGCCGGGCTCACCGTGTTCGTCGACGAAGCCGAGGTGGTAGCCGCAGACGCGGGCCAGGGACGGTTCCAGCGTGGAGACCTGCCGCCGGATGACGGGTAATACCGTGGATCGCACCACCGCCGGCGACGGGATCGTCGATAAGCCGGCGGGCGAGGTGGCGTTCGTGCTCATTGCGATTTCCCTCCGGTCGCGCGATCAGAGCACCTGACGTCCGCGAATCGGGCCGCTGGACGACCGTCAATGTGCCGAACGTTCTGCCTGTGTGCCATCAATCCTTTTCACCCCCTGCCCTGGTCCGCTGAGCCACAAACTCACCATTGGCCATCGGCGCACTTTCCCCGTATTCACCCGATCCGAAATCGATGGCTATCCGGAGGTCCGGCGGCGATTCCGGAATTCAGTCTGGGCGATCAGCCCGGTCATGTCAACGATGCCGTTCGGGGCCGCACACCCCGGCCGTGAGGGCGCAATTCCGATCCCATTCCAACGGATTGCGACCGCCATCCGGTTCAATACCGGGGAGAAAATCTCGGCGGCCGCAATTCAATTCCCATTCCAACGGGCCGGGGCCGCCGCGGGGTTCAGAGCGGGGCGGGAGCAGGCCGGCGACGGCCCGTGACCTGCGGATCGGCCGGGCGGCCGCCCGCGGCGTGCCGGTCGGCGGGCCCGCGGCGTGTCGGTCGGCGGGCCCGCGGCGTGTCGGTCGGCGGGCTCGCGGCGTGTCGCGCGGACCGTCCGGGCACCGCCCCGGGCCTCCGGCGGGTGCGCCGGCCCTACCGGCCGCCCCGGGCCCGCGCCGACCCGGAGTCGAACGCACCGTTCCTCCACGGATGTGGCAGGCCTGTGAAGTTCACGGGTTCTGACCCCTTGTCAGACCAATCATTCCTACCTACCTTCGTGGATCAGGACTCCGGCCCCCATCGGGCCCGGCGGTCCGCGGCAGGCGCAACCCGCGCCTCCGCAGGACGCACGACAAGACCTGGAGGCGTCACATGCCCGCAGCCATGATCGAAGAGATCCGCGATGCCGGTCCGCTGGTCCTCGACGACGAGGCCATCGTGTTCGAGGACGACCACAACGCCGACCACGACGCCACGGCGTGTCTCGCCGACCCGTGGGTGACCGCGACCACCCGCTTCGCCTGCGACTTCAACTCCTGACGGTGGCCGAGTCCATCGCCGGCCGAAGCGGATGGTCCGATGACACCTGGTCGTACCTGAACGATCCGCGGATGCCTGCGATGGACCACGGCTGGAAACTGCACGTCTCCGCCCGGCCCGGCGACCTCGAGGCCGTGACCGGCCTCGTCCTGCCGGTGCTGGCCCGCCACGTCTGCCACGCGAAGTGGGCCCGGAGCCCGGAGACCCTGCGCGAGATCAACTCCGGTACCGCGAGCGCGGGCGTGGTGGGGAAGGCGATCACGGTCTACCCGGCGCCCGGCACCGTCGTCGCGCTCGCCGACGAGCTCGTCGCCGTCCTGCGCGGCCGGGAGGGCCCGCAGATCGTCAGCGACCGGCGCGTCGACCCGGACTCCCCCGTCTACTACCGCTACGGGCCCTTCACCGGCGACTACCGGACCGGTCGCAGCGGCCGCCTCGAATCGGTCATGGTCGGACCGGACGGGCGGGCCTACGACGGCCTCGCGGGCGGCTCGTACCGGTGCCCGCCCTGGGCCGAGGACCCCTTCGCGGACCGGTCCGGGCCCGCGGCCCCCGCCTCCGCCTTAGCCTCCGGCGAGGTCGGGAAGCCGGCTGCCGGTTTCGCCGGCGGCCGCTACCGCGTCACCGGCGGCATCTCCCGCAAACCGCAGGGCAACGTCTACCGCGCCGAGGACCGCACCACCGGGCTTCCGGTGGTGGTCAAGCAGGCCCGGGCCTTCGTCGCCGAGGACGAGTCCGGGGCGGACACCCGCGACCGGCTGCGCAACGAACGCGCGGTGCTGGCCGCGCTCGACGCCGTCGACGGGGTGCCGCGCGCGCTCGACTACTTCCGCCACCGCAGCGACGAGTTCCTGGTGACGACCAGCTGCGGCGACCGGGACCTGCGCCGGGAGGTCAACGAGCACGGCCCCTACCGGGTGGCCGGCACCGGGCCGTCGCGCACGCTCACCGACCTGGCCGAGCGGCTGTTGCGACTCCTCGACGCCGTCCACGCCCGCGGCGTGGTGTTCCGCGACCTCAAGCCCGACAACGTCGTGCTCGACGCCGCCGGCCGCTGCCACCTGGTCGACTTCGGGATCAGTGCCCTCCACGGCAGCGGCCCGGACGGCGCGACCCCCGGCTACAGCGGCCCGGTCCGCCGCCGGACCGGGCCGGCCGAGCCCGCCGACGACTACTACGCCCTGGGCACCACCCTCTGCTTCGCGGCCACCGGCATGGACCCGGTGGTCGTCGACCGGGACCCCGCCGTCAACCGGGAGCGCACCCTGGCCGGCCTGGCCTGGCTGCTGCCCGGCGACGGCCACCGGTGGATCCGCTCGGTGATCGGTGAGTTGACCAGCCTCGACCCGGCCGTGCGCACCGCCGGCGCCGACCGGCTCCGGCGCGCAGCGCCCGCGGCCCCCCGGGCGGCCGGCGGCCCCGGCCGACTCCCCTTCGACGCGGGCCTGCTGGAGGAGGTCCTCGCGCACACGACGGCCTACTGCGTCGAGGAGGCCCACCGGATCGCGGACCCGGAGCTCGCCGCGCGGGCGGCCGTCCCCACCGCGGTCGACGTGTACGGCGGAGCCTCCGGCCTCGGCCTGGAACTCCTCCGGCACCTGCACCGGCCCGGCGTGCGCGCGGCCGTCGACGCCCTGGCGCGCTGGACGGCCGGGCAGTCCCGGAGCCTGTCCCCCGCCTTCTACTCGGGCCGCACCGGCGTGGCGCTCTTCCTCGCCGAGGCGGGCGCGGCAGGCACGACCGGCCGGGCCGGCGCCGGGGGCCACCCCGAACCCCACCCGCCGCTGCCCACCCACGGACCGGACGGCGGACTCCCCGAGGCGGACCAGATCGAGGGCGTCGCCGGCATCGGCACCGGCCGCCTGCTGCTCGCCCGGCACGCCCGCGCCGCCGGCGACGACCGGCTCGCCGCACGGCACCTCGCCGTCGCCACCGAATGCGACCGGATGCTGGCGTCCGGCCGGGCCCGGCTGACCCCCGCGGGCGCCGACACCCCCGGCAGCGCCGCCCTGCGCCAGGGGATCGCGCACGGCGACGCGGGCGTCGCGTACTTCCTGCTGGAACACGCCGCCGCGACCGGCGACCCCGCCGCCCTCCACCGGGCCCGCCGGGCCTGCGCGGACCTCGCGGCCGCCGTCCCCGGCCTCATCGCCGCCGCGACCGCCCCGGGGGCGACCCGCCGCTACGGCTCCTGGTGCCGCGGCCTGGCCGGGATCGGTTCGGTGCTCGTCCGGTCCGCCGACCGGCTCGGCGAACCCGGCCACCTGGCGCTCGCCCGGCAGGCCGCCCGCACCTGTGCGGCCGTGGCCCCCCGGATGCCCCTGGTCAACCAGTGCTGCGGGCTGGCCGGCGTCGGCGAGCTGATGGTCGACGTCGCCCTGGCCTGCGACGACCGGACGGCGGAGGAGTTCTGGACCGCCGCCGAGACCGTCACCGCGATCATCCTGAGCCGCTCCGGCGGCCCGCCGTCCCGCCCGGTCTTCCCGGACGCCGGACTGACCGGGGCCAGCGCCACCTGGGCCGGCGGCTCCGCCGGCGTGCTCGCGTTCCTGCGCCGCCTGCACGCACGGGGCGGCCCGCGCCTCGGCCTGATCGGCTGACGGTCCCGCCCTCACCGGTGTGGCCCGGGGCCCTGGCCTCCGGGCGCACGACTGCGCCTTTGGGGCTAACGGTTCGCGCGGGAGCCGGTCCGCACGGCGCCGCCGCCCAATGATGCTCCTGGCATCCGCGTGGGACGCGGCCCCCAGCCCGCGCCCCGCGGCCTGCCGCGGCCCGCGCGGCCGTGCAGGAGGCACCGTGTCCGACCAGGACGAGCAGGCGGAGCAGGGCGTCGGCGACGTCACCGTGGCGGCGCCGCTCACCGGCGGGGCCCCGGCCCCGGTCCCCCACCCGGTGCCCCCGCCCGACGACGAGTGGCTCCTCCCCGACGGCTTCGCCCACGTCTTCCACGCCGAGGGCCGCAGCGTCCTGACCCGGCCCGTGATCATGGCGGACGGCTTCAACCTCGGCCGCAGCGACCTCAGGTGGCTCTACGCGGGCCTCGACCGCGACTACCCGCTCCTCTCCCGGCTGCGCCGCAGCGGCCGGGACGTCGTCCTGCTCGGATTCGAGGAGCGCTCCGCCTCCCTCCTCGACAACGCCCGGGCCGCGGCCGCCTGCATCCGCCGCGCCTGCGCCGAGTCGCTCGGCGACGGCGCGCTGACGGTGGGCGGCTTCAGCATGGGCGGCCTCGTCACCCGCCACGCGCTCGCCCGCCTGGAGCACGAGGGCGTGGACCACCGGACGGCCCTGTACTTCTCCTACGACAGCCCGCACCGCGGCGCCGTCGTGCCGCTCGGACTGCAGGCCTTCGCCCACTTCATCCCGGTGCCCGCCGCGTTCAACAGGTTCGCCCGGCAGATGGACAGTCCGGCCGCCCGGCAGATGCTCTGGCGCCACTACGACCCGAGGACCGGCCGGATCGGGGTGGCCCCCGAACGCACGGCCTTCCTGGCGGAGTCGGAGCGGGTCGGCGGCTGGCCGCGGATCCCCCGGAGGATCGCGCTCGCCAACGGCCGGGGCGACGGCACCGGCCTGGACGTCACCCCCGGCGAGGTGGCGATGACCCTGCACCGGATCTACCCCGGCACCACCTTCCGCGCCCAGGCGCAGGGCGAGGGCACCGTGGTCGCCGAGCTGAGGCGCCGCTTCCCCCGGGCCGAGCGGACCGTCGCCACCGACGGCTTCCCGGAGCTGGACGGCGCCCCCGGCGGCACCCTGCGCTCCTACGGGATCCTCGCCGACGCCCTGCGGAAGTTCGGCGCCGCGGTGGACCTGCGCCACGAGCACGTCTGCTTCGTGCCCGCCGTCAGCGCCGTGTCGATCCGCGACCTCGACGACAACCAGGACCTCTACGCCGACATCGGCGCGCTCGCCCCGGGCGGGAGCGACTTCGACGAGTTCGTCTGCTCCTCGGAGAACACCGGGCACACCACGATCACCGGGGAGCTGTGCGACTGGCTCCTCGACCGCCTGCCGGACGGGCCCTGACCCGCAGGCTCACCGAAGGGGGGCCGGCCCGGCCGGGCACCGCGGGAGCCCTGATCTCCGCGGTCCGCCGGCCGGGCGCGCGGTCAGTTGACGTCGATCGCCGGGCTGCCGGGCAGGCTGGTGTCGGTGACGGGGCCGTAGGCGGCGGAGAAGTAACCGTCACCGGGGCAGAGCGAGGATCCGCCGCTCTTGGCGAAGTGCTCGGTGCGGAAGGCCAGGCTGTGGGCCGCGTTGTCGGCGTTCCCGGTGAAGGCGCCGCTGAGCTGGTAGCTGCAGGTGATGGTGCCGAACCAGGTGTTGAGCACGGCGGTGGCCTGGATCGGCCCGGTAAGGGTGACCGGCAGGCCGGGTGCGTCGCTCAGGGCGACGCCGAAGGGGAACCCGCCGACCGTCAGGCTGCGGACCGAGGTGACGCCGGTGACGTTGCTCGTACAGGAGCCGAAGACCAGCCCGGTCAGGGACGCGGTCGCGGTGCCGGGCGAGGCCGGGTTGCCCTGGACGCTGGCCGAGAGCTGGGAGGTGGCGCAGGTGACGCCGGTGGTGCTGGTCGCGGTCGAGTAGAAGGTGGCACGGCTGCCGGCGGCGAGCGGCGCGGCGAGCGCGTCGCCCGCGGCGACGGCGGCCCCGCCGGCGGTCAGCACCGACGAGGCGGCGACGGGCCCGGGAGCGCCTGCGGCGGCGGCCCCGGCTCCCGGCGCGGTCAGGGCGAGGACGGCGACGGCGGCGGCGGTGGGCGCGGCGAAACGGGTGCGGATGCGCATGGGAAAGCCTCTTTCTCGGTGATGGGGGGATCGAGAAGACGACCTTTCACGGCTCTCCGGGCGGTGGGGGCCCGGGGCGCTCACTACGTTGTAGGGCCGTGTACGTGCACCGTCAAGACAGTCGGTCGAACTTGCTGACTTTTCGTCAACAAGAGACCGGCCGCCTCGACGGGCCCGGCGCACACGCCGAGTGACCCGCGGGCACCGTGCACCGGGTACGCCGCCCACCGTGCGCCACCCACCGTGCGGTGGCCACGGACGGCCCGGCCCGCGACGATGGGACGATGGGAGGAGCACGCGACCAGGGGCGCCCGACGCACCCCCGGGGAGGTTTCGATGGCGGGAACCGACGTCGTGGACGTCCTCATCGCCGGCGCCGGGCCGGTCGGACTCACCGCCGCCGTGGAGCTGCGGCGCCGAGGGGTCGACTGCCGGATCGTGGACCGGCTCCCCGAGCGGATGCCCTACGCGAAGGCGGTGGGCGTCCAACCGCGCACGCTGGAGCTCTGGGACCGCAGCGGCCTGGTGCGCGCGGCCGTCGACGCCGCCGTCCCGATGCGCGGGCAGCTGGTCTTCGTCGACGGCGCCGAGCAGCAGCGCATCGAGCTCGCGCTGCCGCCGGAGGTG
Organism: Kitasatospora sp. NPDC004745; assembly: GCF_042873275.1. NCBI lineage: Bacteria > Bacillati > Actinomycetota > Actinomycetes > Kitasatosporales > Streptomycetaceae > Kitasatospora > Kitasatospora sp. NPDC004745. Next base: position 177,166 of record NZ_JBIALK010000003.1, read on the forward strand.
CCGTACGGCTTCGCCGCGCTGCCGCAGTACGAGACCGAGCGGATCCTCGAGGAGTTCCTCGCCCGCCACGGGGGCCGCATCGAGCGCGGCACCGAACTCGCCTCCTTCGTCCAGGACGCCGGCGGGGTGACCAGCCGGCTGGTCGGCGCCGACGGCCGGGAGCAGGAGGTCCGTTCGCGCTTCCTGGTGGGGTGCGACGGAGCCCACAGCACCGTCCGCAAGGGTCTCGGACTCTCCTTCGAAGGGGGCGCCTTCCCCGAGGAGTACATGCTCGCCGACGTCGAGGTCGACTGGGACCTGCCGCCCGGCTACGGCGTGCGCACGACCCGCCGCGCGGCAGACGGCTCCACCGACCTCCTGGTCTGCATCCCGCTGCCCGGGCACAAGCGGTACCGGGTGTCGATGAAGGTGCCCCCCGACCTGTCGGCCGCCCGGCGCGCCACCGGGACCGGCTCCGGCCGGGCCGCGGTGGCGCACGGGCTGGAGGGCGGCGACGGCCCGGCCCTGGCCGACATCCAGGCCGTGCTGGACCGGCTCTCACCCCGGCCGACCACGGCCTCCGCGATGCGCTGGTCCTCCGTCTTCCGGATCAGCCACCGGCTGGTGGACCGGTACGGCGACGGCCGGGTCCTCGTCGCCGGGGACGCCGCGCACATCCACCCGCCGACGGGCGCCCAGGGCATGAACACCGGCATCCAGGACGCCTACAACCTCGCCTGGAAACTCGCCCTGGCGGTCGACGGGAGCGCACACCCGGACCTGGTCGCGAGCTACGACGCCGAACGCCGCCCGGTCGGCGAGGAGGTCGTCGGCCGCACCGTGCGGCACGCCACCGAGGGTCTCCCGGCCGAGCCGGTGGACCCGGAGACCGTGCTCCTGCGCGAGGCCCAACTGCTCGTCGGGTACCGGGAGAGCCCGATCGTGGGCCCCGCGGACGGGAACGGCGACCGGGTCGGGGACGGTGGCGGAGCCGCCCCGCGGGCCGGCGACCGCGCCCCGGACTGCGGGGGCCTGACCGGTCCGATCGCCCGCTACCCGCAGCGCCTATACGACCTCCTGCGCGACCGCGACCACGTCCTCCTGCTGGCCACGACGGAGGACGCGCCGAGCGACGGATTCGACGAACTCACCGACACCGCAGGAGAACTGACGGGCCACCAGATCACGGCCCTGGCGATCCTCCCCGACGAGCGGCCCACCGACGGACTCCGCCTTCCCGCCTACCGCGACGGCCGGGGCGAGTTCGCCCGCGCCTACGGGCTGCGCGGACCCACCGCCTTCGTGGTGCGCCCGGACGGCTACCTGGGCGCCCGCCTCACCCCGCCGACCGCCGGAGGCCTGGCCGAGCACCTCGGCCGCGTCTTCCGGCCACGGTGAGGCCGGACGGGTGGCGTCCCCGTGCGACCGGGCGGGTGCTCCGCCGGACGTCGGCTTAGCCTGGGAGCGGGACCGGACGACGCGGTACGGAGGTGCCGGCGATGAACCGAGCTGTCGTGGTGGGCGTGGACCCGTCGGAGCCGAACCGGGCCGCGGTGGACTGGGCGGCGGACGAGGCCTCGCGCCGCCGGGCGGACCTGCGACTGGTCCACGCGCGGTCCGGGGCGGCCGGGCCCGTCGAGGCCCAGCGGCTCGACCGGGAGTGGACGCGGGTCGCCGCCGACCACCCCGAGGTCACCGTCGCGGCCGAGCTGGTCGACGGCGCGCCGCGCGAGGCGCTGCTCACGGCCGCGGCGGACGCGGCGCTCCTGGTGCTCGGCGCCCGGGGCGCGGGCGGCTTCCCCCGGCTGCTCGTCGGCTCGACGAGCCTGCACGCGGCCGCCCACGCGGCCTGCCCGGTCGTCGTGGTCCACCAGGACGCGGCCACCGGGGGCGACGGCGGGGTGGTGGTCGGCGTCGAGGGCAAGGACGAGGAGGGCCCGGTCCTCGCGTACGCCTTCGAGACGGCCCGGCGGCAGTCGCTGCCGCTGACCGTGGTCCACGCCTGGAGCTACCCGCTGGTGCTCGGCCCGGGCCACGAGGTCCCGCCGGTCTACGAGGAGGGGCACATCGAGGCGGAGCACGAGCGGCTGCTCGCCGAGGCCCTGGCGGGGTGGCGGGAGCGTTTCCCGGACGTCGCCGTCACCGCCACGGCGGTGCGGTCCGGCTCGGCGAAGGAGCTGGTGTCGGCCTCGGCCGGGCACACGCTCGTCGTGGTGGGGCGCCGGGGCGAGCCGAGCGGCCCGTTCGGCCGGCTCGGCTCCACCAGTCAGGCGGTCGTCCAGTACGCGCGGTGCCCGGTGGCGGTCGTCCCGGTGTGAGGCCCGCGCCCGCCCGGGGACGTCCGGAGAGGGGGGACGTCCGGAGAGACGGGCCACTGCCCGCTACAGCCACTGACCGCTACAGCCGGATGACGACCAGCGCGGTGTCGTCCGTGGCACCGGCCGCGGGCAGCAGGTCCAGCAGGAGCGCGTCGGCGAGCTCCTCCGGCCCGTCCTTCCGGTGCCCGGTGAGGGAGTCGGCGAGGCGCCCGAGACCGGTGTCGATGTCCTCGTGGCGGCGCTCGATCAGGCCGTCGGTGTAGAGCACCAGGGTGTCGCCCGCCTCGAAGGCCTGCTCGGCCTGGGGGCGGGGCAGGTGCTCGGGGCGCGCGCCGAGCGGCGGGTCGGTGGCCGCGTCCAGGAAGACCACCGTGCCGTCCGCCCGGGCCAGGGCCGGCGGCAGGTGCCCGGCGCTGCTGTAGGCCAGCCGGTGGGTGGTCCAGTCGATGTGCACGGACACCGCGGAGGTCGACTCGGCGCCCTCCACCGACCGCGCGTACAGCCCGAGCACCTCCAGTGCCTGGCCCGGCCCCTGGGAGACCCGGGAGGCGGCGCTCAGCGCGCTGCGCAGCTGGCCCATCACCCCCGCGGCGTCCAGGCCGTGCCCCACCACGTCGCCCACGGCCACCGCCATCCGGTCGCCCGGCAGCTCGACGAGGTCGTACCAGTCCCCGCAGACGTTGAGCGCGCCCACCGCCGGCTGGTAGCGCACCGCGACCTGGTGGTCGCCCACCAGGCGCGGCGCCGGCAGCATCGCCTCCTGCAGGGCGAGGGCGACCTCCCGTTCCCGGGCGTGTGCCAGCCGCAGCCGCTCGATGACCTGCTGCAGCTCGCGGGAGCGGGTGTACAGCTCCGCCTCCAGGACCCGGGAGCGGTCGCCCGCCGACCGGGACCGGGCGCGGATCAGCTCGGTGACCTCCTCCACCCGGTGCACCACGAGCACGACGCGGCCCCGGGAGTCGAGGACCGGGGCGTTGATCGGGCTCCAGTAGCGTTCCTGCCACTCCCCGGGGCGCTCCCGGGACTCCACGTCGTAGCGCTGCAGCGCCATGGTGTCCCGCTCCCCCTCGGCCAGCACCCGGCCGAGGGAGGCCGCGAGGTTCCTGGCCCCCGTCGCCGCGGGGTCGTTCGGGTTGTCGGGGAAGACCTCGAAGACGTTGCGGCCGACCAGCTCGGCGAGCGAGCGGCCGGAGTTGCGCACGAAGTCCTCGTTGGCGTCCGCGTACACCAGCTCGGGCGTCAGCAGCGCCACCATGCCGGGCAGGGCGTGGAACACCGCCCGGTAGTCGATGGCCGGATCGCTCGCGCTCATGCCGTGCTCCCTGCGCCTGCCCTGCCGCCCGGCACGCCGTCGACGGACGGGTGCCGGACCACGGCCCCGCGGGGCCGTCCGCGGGCCGGCGATCCCGGCCCGCTTCCCTCCATCCTGCGGCGGCGACCGACGCGCCGCGATCCGGGGTCCCTGCTCCCGGGGAGGTGACGGCCCACGGCCGCGCGGGGCGGGAGCGCGGAGGCGCTCACCCGGGGAGGCCGGCCGCTCACCCGAGGAGCTTGGCCTTGGCCGCCGCGTACTCCTCCTCCGTGAGCTTGCCGCTGCTGTGCAGCTCGGCGAGCTTGGCCAGCTCGTCGGTGGTGGAGGGGGCGCTCGCGGTGTCCCGCACGTAGGTGCGGAACTGCTCCTCGCGCTCCTTCGCCTCGGTGAGTTCGCGCTGGCCCATGCTCTTGCCCCGGGCGATCAGGTACACGAAGACGCCCAGGAACGGAAGGATCAGGACGAAGATCGCCCAGGCGGCCTTGGCCCAGCCGCTCAGCGAGTCGTCCCGGAAGAGGTCCCCGAAGACCCGGAAGAGCAGCATGAACCAGAGGATCCAGATGAAGATCAGGCAGGTGGTCCAGAAGATGTCGAGCACCGGGTAGTCGGCGGCGAGGTTCACGTGGGTGTGCATGGCGGTGTCCTGCTTTCTCAGTGGGAGGCGGCGGCCGCCGGGGCGGCCGCGGGCTGGTCGGTGTCGCCGTGCCAGGTGGGCCAGCCGAGCAGCCGCGGCCGTTCGGTGACCCAGGCCCGGGTGTCGGTGCCGATCTCGGCGGTGATGAGGTCCTCCAGCCGGGTGCTGTACTGCGCGACCAGCTCGCGGTGCGCCGGGTCGGCGGCGAGGTTGCGCGTCTCGCCGGGGTCCGCGGCCCGGTCGTAGAGCACCACGTCGTTCCGCGCGTACAGGGACTCCGGGTCGGCCGGCCGGTTGGGGTCGAGCGGGGAGAAGTACCGGCCGAAGGTGTACCGGTGGTCGACGTAGCCGCGCAGGAAGCCGCGCTTGCTCCAGTCGGGGCGCAGCTCGCCGGCCTGGATCCGCTGCGGGGCCCGCGGGTCGGCGAACTCGAACCAGAAGTCCGCGTCCAGGGCCAGCACCGATTCGATGGCGGCCAGCACGCCCTCACGGACGCTGCCGCCGTCGAGGGCCGGGGCCAGCGAGTGCCCCTTGAGCGCGGGGTGGCGGGTGGCGGCCTCGGCGGGGTCGACGCCGGCGAAGTCCAGCAGCGTCGGCGCGAGGTCGACCGCGGAGGCGAGCGCCTGGGTGCGCGCCCCGCCGGCGGAGTCGGGGTGGCTCAGGACGAACGGGACGTGGAGGTTCTCGTCGTACAGGAGCGGGCCCTTCTGCCGCAGGCCGTGCGAGCCGGCCATCTCGCCGTGGTCGGCGGTGAGGACGACGACGGTGTGGTCGGCCTGCCCGGAGGCCTCCAGCGCGTCGAGGACGTGCTCGATGCTGCGGTCGACGTCGCGGATCGCGTTGAGGTAGAAGTTCAGGCCGTCGTACCAGTGCCGGTCGCCGGCCACCGGGCCGAAGACGGTGTCGAGCATGCGCGCGTACTCGGCCACCGCAGGCGCCGCGCCGCTCAGGTCGTCGCGCAGCGTGGCCGGCAGGTCGAACTCCCAGCGCTTGCGGTACAGCGGGATGTCGGCTGCGGCCTTGAGCACGCAGGCGCGGGCCAGTTCGGGCGGCATGTCGATCGCGGGCCGGCCCCCGTAGTCGAAGCTCATGATGTCGTGCGGGTTGACGAAGTTGACGGCCATGAACCACGGCTGGTCCGCCGCCACCGCCGGGGCCCGGTTGCGCAGCCACTTCACCGCCTGGCCGGCGATCACCGGGTCGAGCTTGAGCCCGGCCCAGGCGCCGCCGTCGATGTCCCCCCAGTCGTTGAACTCGCTGAAGCCGTACGGTTCCAGGGCGTCCGTGGTCGGCCCGGGGTGCTCCGGCGTCCGGTACGCGTTGGAGAGGTGCCACTTGCCCTGGTAGGTGCAGTGGTAGCCAGCCCCGCGCAGCATCGTGCCGAGGGTGCCCAGCCCGGGGTCGAGCGGGCGGATGTACGGCATGTTGTCGTTGTCGTAGATCTCGGTGAGCGGCAGGTGCTGACCGGTGTAGAGCACGGACCGGGCGGAGCTGCACATCGCCGAGGCGGTGTAGTAGCGCTCGAAGGTCGTGCCCCGCTCGGCGAGCCGGGCCCGCGCGGGCAGCGTGAAGCCCGGCGGCCGGGGTATCGCGGCCCGTTCCTCGTCGGTCACGATCAGCAGGATGTTCGGGCGACGTGTCATGACCACCTGTCCCTCGGGATAGCGCGTCTCGCACCATTGCTGCGCACCGCGCGCCGCCCGGCACCCCGGGGTGGGCTGTCCGGGCGACCCCGGGCCTGCTCCGGGCCGGTCCCGCGGGGTCGCCACCTCCCAGGAAACTCACAGGAACCGGCAACCGAACGGCCGTTCCCACCGTCTCCCACGAGACCGGGCACACGGGCCCGGACGGCACAGGAACCGGGCACGAACGCATGAACCTCACTGGCACCCCCTTCCTCCTCCTCACCATCGCCCTGTTCGCGGCCTCGATCGCGCTGGCGATGGCGCAGTGGCTGGGCAGAGGTGCCCTCCTCGGACCGGGACGGACGGCACAGGGGCGGCGCACACCGCTGCGCGCGCTCTCCTACCTCGGCACCGTGCTGCTCTGCCAGGTCACCGCCGTGGCCATGGTCTTCGTGGTCGTCAACGACGAGAACCAGCTCTACGACAGCTGGGGCGACCTGCTGGGCACCGCCAGCCACGTGCGGGCCGTGCCCGTACCCCCCAAGGACGAGGGCCTGGCCGGCGACCGCGGCGCCGCCGCCCCCGGGGCCTCCGGCAGCCCCGCCCCGAAGGTCCCGCAGGCCTTCCACGCACCCGACTCCGACGCCGTGCCGAGGAGCGTGAAGCAGGCCGACCTCAAGGGCCGGCTCTCCGGAGTCGACGGCGAGGTCCTGGTCTGGACCCCGCCGCAGTACGACGACCCCGCCTACAAGGACCGGACCTTCCCGGTGGTCGAACTGCTCGTCGGCTACCCCGGCTCCTCCAGCGCCTGGTTCGGCGACACCATGGACGCCACCAAGCAGCTCGAACCGCTCATGAAGTCCGGCCAGGTGACGCCGTTCATCCTGGTCTCACCGCGGGTCTCCCTCCTCGCCGGCAACGACACCGGCTGCGCCGACGTCCCGGGCAAGGTGAACGCCGAGACCTGGCTCGCGCGGGACGTGCCCCAGATGATCGTGGACAACTTCCGGGCCGACACCACCGCGGACCGCTGGGCCCTGTCCGGCTACTCGGCCGGCGCCCACTGCGCCCTGCGCCTCGCGCTCGCCCACCCGAACCGGTACCGGGCCGCGATCAGCATGTCCGGCTACAACGACCCGGCCGGCGAGCCGAGTTCGCTGACCGCCAAGGACCCGAAGCTGCGCGAGGCCGACAACCCGCTGCACATCCTCACCCACGCCGCCACTCCGCCGAACGTCGCGCTCTACGTCACCGGCCGGCGCGGCGACGGGCTGGAGGACGCCACCGCCCTGCAGCGGGCGGCGAAGAGCCCGACCAGCGTCACCCCGTTCGAGACCACCGGCCCGCACCTGACCTCGACCTGGAAGCCGCTGGTCGTCCCGACCTTCACCTGGCTGACCGGGATCATCCCGCCCCGCTGACGGTCCGTCCGTCGCGGTCCCTGACGATTCCTCGGCGAGGCCACCGGCCCGGGCTCCCACCGATGGTTCGGACAAAGAGGAACAATGAGCACCCGATCGGACTCGGGAGGCACACATGTCCATGCTGCTCATCACCGGCTCGTACCGGATCGTCGGGGACCGCCCCGACGGGGACACCGTCCACTTCGTCCCCTACGACCCGGCGTTCTGGTGCGACCTGCCCGGCCTGCACCGCGTCAAGCGCGACGAGAACGGCGGCGTCTCCATCCGGCTGGACGGGATCGACGCCCTGGAGACCCACTACCAGGGCGTCGGCGACTTCGTGCACCAGCCGCTCGGGCTCGGCGCGCACGCGGCCCGCGACGAGCTGCTGAGCTGGCTGGGCTTCAGCCAGGTCGTGCAGGACGACGACGAGAAGGTCACCTCCTCCACGCCCGCGGCCGCCCCCGGCTACCTCCTCACCGGCGGCGCCGACCTCTTCGGCCGCTGCGTCGCCCTGCTCGGCCGGGGCGACGCGCCGAAGGTCGGCGCCGCCGCCAAGCCCGCGCGGAGCGGCTCCCACCTCGACGTCACCGTCGACATGCTGCACGCGACCGCCAACCACCACCTGCTCTCGCTCGGGCTGGTCTACCCCACCTTCTACGCGAACCTCCCCGAGGACCTCCGGGCCGACCTGACCACCACCGCGCAGCAGGCGCGGGCGGCCAAGGCCCCCCACAGCGTCTGGCTGAACGACGTGACCACCACCGGCGCGAAGATCGAGAACCTCGACTCGATCACCGAGGACCTCGTCCTGCTGCCCAAGCTGTTCCGTCGACTCGCCGACTACGTCCGCGTCTTCGGCCCGGGCCTGGGCGGCCTGCCCGCCTTCCTGGCCGGCGGGGGCGACGAGTTCACCCTCCCCGAGGACCGGAAGAAGCGCGTCATCGGTCTCCAGCACGTGGTCGAGGTCACCGACGGAACGCTCCGGATGACCCGCCCGATCGAGGACCTGGTCTTCAGCGAGAAGTAGCCGCCGGAATCCCCGTCCGGGCCCGCGAACCCCCCGGCTCGCGGGCCCGTCGACGTGTCGTCAGCGGCGGGCGGAGCGGCGGCGGGCGGCGTGCAGCGCCGCACCGCCGGCGGCGAGCAGCGCGGCGGCGGCGACCGCGGTGACGGCGAGGGAGCCGTCGTCGGCTCCGGTCGAGGCCAGCGCGGCGGCGGGCGTGGCCGGGGGCTGGGACGGGTGCGGGGAGGTCACCGACGGCGCCGCCCGGGTCGTGGTGGCGGTTGGGGTCGGGGTCGCGGTGGCGGTTGCGGGCGAGGTCGGTGTGGCGGTCGGGCCGGCGGTCGGCGCGGTCGTCGGTACCGGGGTCGCGGTGGGTACGGTCGGCGCCGGGGTGACGGTCGGCGCCGGGGCAGCGGTCGTCGGGCCGCCGGTGGGCTTGGGCGGGCAGGCCGTTCCGCCGTTCCACGAGGCGATCAGCAGTCCGGAGTACGGCTCGTCCGGGTAGTGCGGCAGCGGGTGGTCGCCGTCGGCGCCGTCGTACTTCTCGCCTCCCGCATGGAGCGCCAACTCCCCGTAGCACGGCGGAAGTCGGTCGCCGATGTCGAGCGTCGCGCGGTAGTGGTCACGGGTGAGCGTGGTGGTCGCCCAGCCGAGCAGGGTGTGCGCTCCGGAGGTGGCCCAGGTCGCGCCCTCGGTCGCGTACGAGCCCAGCGAGACGTGGTAGTCGCAACCCGCGGTCGGCACGCCCGCCAGCCGGACCTGGACGGTGCCGGAGGCCGCCGGCATCGACGCGTCGGCCGTCCAGTGCGCACCGCCGTCGACGGAGTACTGGACCGGCCCCCGCCCGCAGTCCGTCCCGGCGTGCGCGGGGGGTGCGGCGAGGAGGGGCACTCCGGCAGTCAGGCCGGCGGCCATCAGTGCGGGCAGGCCGCGGCGGAGTCGTGCGTGCATGGGGTGGTGCTCCTGATCGGGTCGGTTCCGGAACGGGTTCGGGACTGGGGTCGGGGATTGGGGGTCGGGGGTTGGGAGCCGGGGGGCCGCGGACGTCAGCGGACGGCGGGGGCGGGGTCGACGGGAGCCTCCGCCGGGGCGGGGTGCTCGGAGTGGCCGTCGCCCTCGATGTCGACGTGCGGGAGCAGCCGGTCGAGCCAGGCGGGCAGCCACCAGTTGCCGTCGCCGAGCAGGACCATGGTCGAGGGCACCAGCAGGCCGCGGACCACGGTGGCGTCCAGGGCGACGGCGGTGGCCAGGCCGATGCCGAACATCTTGACCACCGGGTCGTCGGAGAGCAGGTAGCTGAGGAACACCGCGACCATGATCAGGGCCGCCGAACTGATGATCCGTCCGGTCCGGGAGAGGCCCTCCACCACGGCGCGGCGGTTGTCCCCCTGCCGCAGGTACGCCTCGCGCACGGCGCTGAGCAGGAAGACCTCGTAGTCCATGGAGAGCCCGAAGAGCACCGCGAACATCAGCAGCGGCACGTAGCCGGGGACGGGCACCGCGCCCTCCAGCCCGATCAGTCGGGCGCCCCGACCGTCCTGGAACACCGCGGTGAGCACCCCGTACGCGGCGGCGACCGAGACCAGGTTCATCACGGCGGCCTTCAGCGCGACGACCGGCGAGCGGAAGGCGAGCAGCAGGAGCAGGCCCGCGACGGTCAGCACGAAGCCGACGACGAGCGGCATCCGCTGCGAGATCCGCGCGTTGAGGTCGGCCTGGGCGGCCGGGGTGCCGCCGACGTGGAGCTGTTGACCGCTGCCGGCGGTGGCCGCGGGGAGCACCTCGGAGCGCAGCCGGTGGACCAGCGCGGTGGTGTCGGGGTCGGTCGGGGCGGTGGTCGGGGTGACCTGCCAGCGGACGGTGCGTCCGTCGGCGGCCACCGCGGGCGGACCGGCGACGGCGACGCCCTGCGCGCCGCGCAGCGCGGCCGTCACGGCGGCGAGGCGCGGGTCGCCCGCTCCCCCGGCGGTCTGCGCCGGGGTGGGGAGGACGTCGACGACCTGGAGCACGCCGTTGGCGCCCGGGCCGAAGGCCGCGGCCATCCGGTCGTACGCGGTGCGGCTCATGGTGCCGCCCGCCTTGCTGCTGCCGTCGAGCTGCCCGAGGTGGAGGTGGACCGCCGGGGCTGCGAGGGCCCCGAGCAGGGCGAGCCCGGCCAGCAGCAGCGGCCACGGCCTGGCCGCGACCAGGGCCGCGATCCGGCCCCAGCCGCGCGGGCGCCCGGGCTCGGCGGGCGCCGCCGGCCGGGGCGTCAGCCGGGCGCCGAGCAGGACGAGCAGCGCCGGGAGCAGCGTGAGGTTGACGCCCAGGGCCGTGACCACGGCGATCGCGGGGGCGAGGGCCAGGGCGTACAGCAGCGGGAGTCCGCCCAGCGCGAGGCCGGCGAGGGCGGCGACGACGGCGCTGCCGGCGAAGGCGACGGACTTGCCGGAGCCGGCGGTGGTGCGCACCGCGGCCTCCTCGATGCCGACGCCCGCGGCGCGCAGCTCCCGGAAGCGGGTGAGGCCGAAGAGGGTGTAGTCGATGCCGACGCCCAGGCCGATCATGGCGGCGATGGTCTCGCCGGCCTCGGGCACGTCCATCAGGTGGCCGACCAGGCCGAGCACGGGCAGGGCGATGCCGAGGCCGATCACCCCCGCGATCAGCGGCAGTCCGGCGGCGACCAGGCTGCCGAGGGTGAGGGCGAGGACGACCAGGGCGGCCCCGAGGCCGATGGCCTCGCTGCGGCCGGTGCTCCCCTTGTCGACGGCCGCGGCCAGGTAGCCGCCGGGGGTGACCTCGATGCCCGCGGCGGTGGCGGGGGCCGCTGCGGCGAGCACCGCGCGGGTGGTGTCGGGGGTGACCTCGCGGCCGGTGACGTCGAGGTCGACCGAGAGGTAGCCGGTGTGGCCGTCGGCGCTGAGGGCCCCGGTGCCGGCCGGGTCGTAGGGCGTGGTGACGGCGACGACGTGCGGCACCGCGGCGATCGCGGTGGCGGCGGTGCGGACGGCGGCGGTGGTGTCGGCGGCGGTGAGCGGGGCGGCGCCGGGTGCGGTGTGCAGCAGGACGGGCTGCTTGCCCGAGGCCGAGCCGGGGAAGGCCCGGTCACCGAGGTCGCGCGCGGTCTGGCTGTCGCTGCCGGGGATGTTGACGGCCTCGCTGGTGACGCGGCCGAAGACGGCGAGCGCCGCGAGGGCGGCGGCGAGGAGGAGCAGCCAGGCGGCGACCACGCGCTTGGGTCTGCGGGCGCACCAGCGCCCGACACCGGTGAACATCTGCGGCGAACCGCCCTTCGTACGGCGGCGGGGTGTGCGGAACCCCCGCCAAACTCATTGCACTCAGCGTGCAACGCGTACACTTGCACTCACGGTGCAAAAATGTCAACGCGAGGGTGGAGGAGCCGCGTGAAGCCGAGCCGAGCCGCCGCACCCGGGGCCGACGGACGCACGGAACGCGGGCGGCAGACCCGCGAGCGGATCGCCGACGCGGTGCTGTCACTGCTCGACGAGAACCAGGCGCTCTTCCCCGCCGACAAGGTGGCCGAGCGGGCCGGCGTCTCCCGCCGACTGGTCTTCCACCACTTCTCCGACATGGCCGAGCTGGCCGAGGTCGCCGTCAACCGGCGCCTGGAACAACTCGCCGCCCAGATCGGCCCGCTGCCCACGGACGGACCGCGCGCGCCACGGGTGGCCGCCCTCACCGAGCAGCGCGCCCGCATCCTGGAGGGCGTCACCCCGGCCCGGCTCGCGATCATGCGCCTGGAGAACCCCTCCCCGCGGATCCAGGAGGCCGTCCAGCAGATGCTGGACTTCGCCCGCCTGCGGCTCACCCAGGTCTTCGCCACCGAACTCGACCCGCTGCCCGAGCCGGCCCGCACCGACCTCCTCAACGGCCTGGACGCGGTGACCACCTGGAGCGCCTGGCACCACTGGCGCAGCACCGGCCTCACCCCCGACCGGGCCCGCCACACCATGGCCGCCACCGTCCACGCCCTCCTCACCGTCGCCGACCGGCCGCATCCCCCGTCCTGACCCGGGAGGGACGGGCCCGCGGAACGAACCGGGCTGCGGATGCAGCCGGTGGTGGTGTGCGGTGTGCTGGAGGTACGCACGGATCGACGGGAACGAGGTGTCCACGATGGCCGAGGTCATGTCGATGCGGTGGGCCGGGGTCACACCCGAGCAGTACGACGCCACGCGCGAGGCGGTGGGCTGGGAGGAACGCACCCCCGAGGGCGCCCTGATGCACGTGGCCTGGTTCGAGTCGGGCGCGCTGCACGTCGTGGACGTGTGGACCTCGCGCGCCGACTTCGAGCGCTTCTTCGCCGAACGCCTCGCGGCCGCGGTCCGGCAGGCGGGCATCACGGGCGAGCCCGAGACCAGCTTCTCCCCCCTCCACCGGCGCTTCGTCGCGCCCGGCGTGAGCGGAGCGGCCTGACCCGGTCGGGCCGCCCCGGGCCGGGCGGCCCCGGGGCGGGCGGCCCCGGGGCGGGCCCGGCGGGGCGGTCCGCCGCAGACCGGCGACCTGCCGCCTCAGGCCGGGGAGACCGCGATGCCGAGGGAGTCGGCGCCCATGGCCTTCGGCGCGCCCTTCTCGTAGAAGACGTCGAGTTCGGTGATGGTGAAGCCCGCGCCGATCAGCAGGTCGGCGATCCTCCGGGTGAGGTGACACCCCCCGAACAGCCGCTGCTGCAGGGGGTCGAGGCGGCGCTGCCACCGGCGCACGTCCGCGTCCGGCGCCAGCCCGTGCTCGACGAAGTGCAGCGTCCCGCCCGGCCGGAGCACCCGCCGGATCTCGCGCAGGGCGCCGGCGGCGTCCGGGATGGTGCACAGGGTCCAGGTGGAGACGGCAGCGTCGTAGCTGTCGTCCGGGAAGGGCAGTGACTGGCCGTCGAGGGCGGCCCGGCGCACGGTGACGCCCGTCTGCGCGAGACGCTTGCCGGCGAGCTTCCAGCCGACGTCGGAGGGTTCGACGGCGTCCACCCTGGTGACGGCCTCGGGATAGAAGGGGACGTTGAGCCCGGAACCGAAGCCGATCTCGACGACCTCGCCTCCCAGCCCCGCACAGACCCGGCTCCGGAGCCGGTCGGCCTCCTTCATGCCGCAGGCCACGTTGATGATCCGCGGGACGATCTGGTCGTTGTAGAGCCCCATGGCGACCTCCCGTCGCTCATCACCAGTCTGGCACCGCACCGCGGCCGGGGCCCAGGTGCGACCGCGCCGGGGGCTGCCGCGTTCCGCCGGTGCGCCGCCGCCCGCGCGTCGGGCGGCGGCGCACCGGCAGCCGGACTCAGGACAGGTGGCTGACCTCGGGCCAGTCGATGTCGACGTCGGCGGCCTTGTTGAAGTAGTTGGTGAAGACGTTCAGCGCGACGTTGGCGATCACCTCGGCGACCTCGGCATCGGTGAGGCCGGCGTCCTGGGCCGCCTTGAGGTCGGTGTCGTCCAGGCCGCCGCGGGTGCGGACGAGGGTGGCGGCGAGCACCAGGGCCGCGCGGGTCCTGACGTCGGCGGACTCGGCGCGGCGGGCGGCCCCGGCCTCCTCGGGAGTGAGCCCCGCGAGGTTGGTGGCGATGTGGGTGTGGGCGGAGAGGCAGTAGTCGCAGGCGTTCTCCTGCGCCACGGTGAGCGCGATGCCCTCGCGGACCGCCGCGGAGAGCGCGCCGCCGGAGAGCGCGCCCGAGAACTCCAGGTAGCCCTTGAGCACGGCCGGGCTGTTGGCCATCACCTTGGTCATGTTCGGCGTGACGCCGAGGGCCTTCTGGACCGCGGCCAGCAAGCCGGCCGCGGGAGCCTGGGCGTGGGCGGGCTCGATGATCGGGAGTCGGGACACGGTGATCCTCCAAGGACACGAAACGGAAGGTTCTTACGGTTGCTCGGCGCTGCAAACGTGAGAACTGTAGGCAGATTCTTCTCACGGTTGCAAGGCTGAGCTACCATGAGGTCGTGAAGGTTGAGGACCTGGAGAACGGCGGGGCTCCCCTGCTCGGAGAGCCGCTGCCCATCGAGCTGGCCAACGCCACGTACGCCGTGCGCGGGCGCCTGGTCGACGGCCTGCAGACGGTCGAGCACGCGGCGGCCTGGTTCCGCGACAACCGCGAGCGGTTCGCCGAACCCTGCACGGACGCCGACCTGCTGGAGGTCGGCGCCGGGGAACTGCACGCCACGCGGGCACTGAGGGACGCGATCCGCGCCCTGGCGGGCGTCGCGGTCCGGGGCGGCGAGGCACCGTCGGACGCGGTCGCGGAGGTCAACCGGCGGGTCCGCGCCGCGGCCCGCTGGCGGGAGCTGTCCTGGGGGGAGCGGCCGTCGGCCCTCGCGCGCAGCGCGACGCCGCCCGTCACCACCGCCCTCGCCGAGATCGCCCAGCAGGCCGTCGACCTCTTCACCGGCGATCAGGCCGCCGACCTGCGGGCCTGCCAGGCCCCCGGCTGCGTCCTGTACTTCGTCAAGAACCATCCGCGCCGGGAGTGGTGCTCCGCCGGCTGCGGGACCAGGGCCCGCGCGGCCCGCCACTACGAGCGGACCAAGGCGGCCGGGCCCTGACGTCGCGGCACGCGGAGGCCGCCCCGGCCGTTTCCGGGGCGGCCTCCGTACAGCGGACCGGGCGGTCCGCCGAGCGATGGCTCAGAAGGCGACGACGCCCTCGCCGCCGGCGCCGCCGGGGACGGTCTGGGAGCCGATCCGGGTCAGCGAGCCGTCGCCGTTGATCGCGAACTCGTCGAGGACGCCGTTGACGCCGGTCTGGGCGTAGAGGTAGCGGCCGTTCGAGGAGACCGCCGCGTCCACGGTGCCCGGGTCGGTGGGCGTGTTGCCCAGGACGGTCAGCCGTCGGCCCTGGTCGGCGGTGCGCAGGCCGGTGAGGGTGGAGCTGCCCGCGTTGGAGGCGTAGAGCAGGTCGCGCACCCCGACGATCCAGCAGGTGGCCGCCTGGCCGGTGGCCGCGAAGGCCTCCTGCGAGGCGGTGCCGTCGCGGTGGATCGCGAACGTGGCCACGGCGTTGGTGCCGGCCTCGGCGAGGAACAGGCCGTGCGGGCCGTTGGGGACGAACGCGAACGGCACGGCCCCGGGCAGGGCCGTGGTGACGGGGCTGTCGCCCGGGCCGCCCGAGCGGTCCAGGTTGAACACCAGGAGGCTGCTGCCGTTCGCCTTGGTGGTGACCACGAGCTGGGAGCCCTCGCCGGTGAAGCCCACCTGGCCCGGGGTGTTGGTGAACTGGGGCGTGGCGTTCGGGTCGAGTCCGAGGCAGCGGTTCCAGTCGGCCTCGGTGTGGAGCCGGCCGTCGCGGACGGTGAAGCCCTGGATCGAGCCGCCGTCCAGCGCGTTGAGGACGTAGACGGTGTCGTCGTGCACGGCGACGCTCACCGGGAAGCGGCCGCCGGAGCCGACGACCTGGCGCAGCGCGAGCCGGTCGCCGTCGACGGAGAAGACCGAGACGGTGTCGCTTCCGGCGTTCACCGCGTACAGCAGGGCGTGGCGCGGGTCGTAGGTCAGCGACCCCTGGGAGGCGAGGTGGTCGGCGACGGATCCGTCCAGCACACCGCCGAGGCCGTGGGTGTCGTAGGTGCCGGCCGGGGTGAGCCGTCCGTCGTCGGACCGCCGGTAGGCGATGACCTGGTTGCCCGCCGGGTTGTCGGTCTGGACGAACACCGCGTGGTGTCCGCCGTGCGGTTGGTCGCCGCCGCCGTACGCCGCGGCGGTCGACGGGGCGCCCGCGGTCGCCGCCGCGAGGGCGGTGGCGACGGCCAGGACGAGCCGAGTGATCTTCTGCACGAGGTTCTGCCTTCTGGAGGTCCGGGGCCGATCCCGCCCGGGTCCCGGGCGCGTGATCGGAGGTCAGAGCGACACGAGGGAGGGTGGTGGCGGGCCCCGTCGGCGGTGACCGGCACGAGGGGAGCTCGCCAGGTGACCCTTTGACACGGTAGGTGACGATCTGCCATGAGCGGCCGAGGACGGCGGCCCCGGCCTGCCGCGCGCCGGAGCACCCGGTCACCGTCCGCCGTGTCGGCCGCTTCGGCGGGCCGCGGCGGCCCGGACGGGTGCACCTCGATCGGCCGCGTGACCGGCGCGTCCGTCGGGGTGACTGTTCGACGGGGCATGACAGGTCCGCGACGGACGAACACCTACGGTGACCGCATGACGACAGCTCACCCACTCGGTGCCGCCGCGCTCCCGCGGCTCCTCCGGCACCGCGGCCCCGCCCCCCTCCTCGTGCTCGCCCTCGTCCTGCTCACCCTCGTGGCGACCATCGCCCCCGCCGCGGCCGCACGCCGGGCGGGCGGCCTGCTCGGGGTGAACCTCGTCAACAGCAGCGACCGCGACCTGACCCTCGTCAACCTCCAGGTCACCACCGGCTGCGCCAACTCGAACCCGCCGGCACGGCTCAACGCCCTCGGCGGCACCGGCGACTTCAACGTCGGGGTGTGCAACGGCTCCACCGGAGCGTCGGGAACCGTCACCTACCAGGTGACCGGCGAGGCCCAGGGCACCGTGATCACGCTCGGCTGGAACGTCCCGGCCCCGCTCGACCAGCCGAACACCTTCACCCAGACGGCGCCCACCGGCTACGTGGTGAACCGCGCCGGGGGCACCGACCCCTTCACCCCCGTCACCTTCACCGTCGACTGCAACTCCACCACCTGCGACGGGATCCCGGACGACTGGAAGCGCAACGGCGTCACCATCAAGCCCAGCGACGGCAGCCCCGAGCAGTTCATCGACCTCAAGGCGATGGGCGCCGACGTCAACAAGCCGGACATCTTCGTCCAGGTGGACTGGATGGCCGACGACACCCACAGCCACGCGCTCACCAGTGACGCGATCAGGAAGGTGGTCGACTCCTTCAAGAACTCGCCGTACAACCGGCACAGCCCGACCACGGGGATCAACCTGCACGTCGACGAGGGGCCGGACAGCATCCTCGACTTCGCCAAGAACACCACCTGGGGCACGCTCAGCAAGGCGAAGAAGCAGACCGAGGCCGCCAACCTCGGGACGGTGGACGCCAGCGGGCGCTACCTGTGGGACGACTTCAACAAGCTCAAGACGGCCAAGGGCGGCTTCATCAGCACCGGCCGGAGCTCGATCTTCCACTACGCCGTCTCGGCGCACGACCTGCAGCCCGGCGTGACCTACAGTGGCATCGCCGCCGGTGCCCCGAGCAGCGACTTCATCGTCAGCCTGGGCAGCTTCACCAACAAGGTCGGCGACCTCAACCAGCAGGCCGGCACGTTCATGCACGAGCTCGGGCACAACCTCGGCCTGAAGCACGCGGGGAACGCCGACACCCCCAACCACCAGCCGCAGTACTTCAGCGTGATGAACTACTCCTACCAGCTCGGCGGCCTCTCCGTCGGCACCACCTCCAGGGTCATGGACTACTCCCGGCAGGTGGGCTCGCTCAACGAGCCCTCGCTGAACGAGCGCCAGTTCCCCTCCAGCGCAGCCGGCTACGACGTCATGCACTGGTGCCCGAACACCCTGCAGGGCTCCCGGTTCGTCACCGTCCAGGCCAGTGCGGGGCAGGTCGACTGGGACTGCGACGGCATGATCAACCAGAGCCCGGTCGCGTTCGACACCAACAACGACAAGGTGCAGACCCTGCTGCCTGGGCACGACGACTGGGGCAGCATCCAGCTGCGCGGCGGCTCGATCGCCCACTCCGGTACGGGCGGCGCCCCGGCGCCCACCGAGGAGAACGAGATGACCGTCGAGGACGCCGCCATGGAGCTGCCCCTCGACACCCTCCCGCCGGTCACCACGGCGCGCACCCACCCGCACCCCGACCGGCACGGCGTCTACCACTCGGACGTCACGGTCACCCTCGACGCCACCGACGACATCAGCGGCGTCGCGATGACCGACTACCGGATCGACGGCGGGGAGTGGACGCGCTACACCGGGCCGTTCACCGTGAGCGGCGACGGCACGCACACGGTCGAGTACCGCTCGGTCGACCACGCGCAGAACGTGGAGCAGGTGAACTGCCTGGAGCTCCGGATCGACTGCGACCCGCACTCCTCGGAGCCCTGGGGCGAGACCCGCGAGGGCTGATCCACCCGGCACCTGACATGACACTGCGGGCCCCGGCCGCCATCGGGCGGCCCGGGCCCGCGGCGTCTTCAGGGCCCGCGGCGTCTTCAGGGCCGGAGGCGTGTTCCGGGCCGGAGGCGTGTTCCGGGCCGGAGGCGTGTTCCGCGCCCGGCCGACCCTTGTTCTTGAATGGTCGCTCAGGTATGTTTCCCCCATGCCCCGACCGCGCGAGTTCGACCCCGACGCCCTGCTGAACCAGGCGATGCTCCGGTTCTGGGAGCGCGGGTACCGGGCCACCTCCATCGAGGACCTGGTCAAGGCCTCGGGCGTCAAGCCCGGCAGCATCTACAGCGCGTTCCCCGGCGGAAAGCACGCGCTCTTCGTGAAGTCGCTGGAGCGCTACTCCACGCTGGTCGTGCCGCAGAAACTCGGCGAGCTGGACGCGCCGGGCGCGTCGGTGGCGGAGGTCCGCGGCTACTTCGACGGGCTGGTGCGCGACCTGCTCAGCCCCGAGGGGCGCCAGGGCTGCCTCCTGGTGAACACGGCCATCGAGAACGCCGCGGAGGACGACGCCGCGGCGGCCGTCGTGCGCGGCCACCTGGCACGCCTGGAGCGGTGCATGACCCACGCCCTGGAGAACGCCGTCCGCCGGGGCGAGGTACGGGCTTCGCTCGACCCGGCAGGCAGCGCCAAGCTACTGGTCGCGACGTGCCAGGGGCTCATGGTCGTCGGCAAGGCCGATCCCGACGAGACGGTCCTGCGGGCGATCGTCGACAACGCCTTCGCCACGCTCTCCTGACGGCGCGGCACCCCGGGCCACCGTACGCGGTGGCCCTTTCGTCGGCCCCATAGTTGAATGACTACTCAAGAACGAGGTTCGGACATGAAGGCCATTGTCATCTCCACCCACGGCGGCCCCGAGGTCCTCACGATCACGGAACTGCCCGACCCGGTGGCCGCCGCCGGCGAGATCCTCATCCGGGTCAAGGCCTTCGGCCTCAACCACGCCGAGGCGTACATGCGGAGCGGCGCCTGGGGGCCGGTGGCCGCCGTCCCCGGGATCGAGTGCGCCGGCCTCGTCGAGGCCGACCCGTCGGGCCGACTGCCCGTCGGGGCCAAAGTGGTGGCGATCCTCGGCGGCATGGGCCGGACCAGGAACGGCAGCTACGCCGAACTGGTCACCGTCCCCGCGACCAACGTGGTGGCGGTGAACTCGCCACTGCCCTGGGCCGACCTGGCCGCCGTGCCGGAGGTGTACGCCACGGCCCACAGCGCACTGCACGGCAACCTGGCCCTCCGGGCCGGGGAGACCCTGCTCGTCCGGGGCGCGACCTCCTCCCTCGGACAGGCCGCCGTCAACCTCGCCGTCCACCACGGCGCGACGGTGCTCGCCACCACCCGCAACCCGGCGCACACGGCCCTGCTCAGGGACCTCGGGGCCGCCGACGTGCTCATCGACGACGGGCAGCTGGCCGCGGAGGTCGAGCGCCGCGGCCTCACCGTCGACGCACTGCTCGACGTCGTCGGGAACACCGCCCTTCGCGACTCGCTCCGCGCGGTCGGGCCGCGCGGGCGGGTCTGCCAGGTCGGCTTCCTCGGCGGACTCGCCCCGGTAGCGGACTTCAACCCCATCGCCGACCTGCCCAGCGGTGTCCGGCTCAGCTTCTTCGGCAGTGCCTTCGTCCTGGGCACCCCCGCCTTCCCCCTCTCGGAGGTGCCACTGGACGAGATCTACGCCCAGGTGGAGGCCGGCACCCTGCGGGCCCGCCCCACCCGGATCTTCCGCTTCGACGAGATCGTCGAGGCCCACCGGGTGATGGAGGCCGGCCTGGCCCTGGGAAAGATGGCCGTCGTCGTCGGCTGACCCGTCCGCAGCCCCGGCGGCACCCGCCCGGCCGACCCCTCCGGCGTCCCGGCCGTCCGCCGGCACCATGAGCACTCGTCGTGCTCTTGGATCGGAAGCCCGGTGATGACGGTCGGCCACTTCAGACCGTGAACCACTCCTTGCCCTCGGCGGAGCTGTACGCCAGGACGATGATGCCCGCGATCGCTATGCCGACCAGCGCGATGGTCGCGCCGGCGAGGAGCTGGATCACGCCGGTGATGATCATGAGCCACTCGATCACCAGCACGGTCTTCCGGGTCCACCGGGCCCCACCCGGCGCCAGGGCCGCGCAGATGCCGAGCAGGACGCCGATCGCGATCGAGAGGAACCCGACGAACGTCACCAGGACGAGGCCGTTGCCGTGCTGGCCGTGAATCAGTACGAAGAGGAAGATCCCACCGGCACCGTTGAGGACGGCGTGCAGCCAGACCCCCGCGACCACCCACTTGAGCGATGTCGGCATCCGCTCGTCCGCCAACTGGTTCGTCATCGGTGACCACCCCCGGATCGTCGGTGCGGCCGGGGCCGGTGGCCGGGCCGTAGGGGAGAGGATCCGGGTGGCCGGGCCCGTCGTCAATGGCCACGTCCGCCTCCCATTCACCGGCTGGCCGAAAGCCTTCGGCACCCCCACGGGCTGTTCCCCTGCCGGGCTTCGGGCTCCGCAGACTCAGTGGCGGTCGCCCTCCGGGGCGGCCGAGGATCGCAACGTCAAGGCCCGGGTGGCGCAGTGGGCCCGGCTGCGGGGTCTCCGGCACGTGGTCGACGGTCCTCTGGCGTTCCGGTAAGGCATCGATAACATGAGGGCTCCTCATATTCTTGTGGGAGGCTGTCATGCCCGATCGTTTCGACCTGCCGGCGGGCTTCCGCTGGGGTGCCGCCACCGCCGCCTACCAGATCGAGGGAGCGGTGGAGGAGGACGGGCGCGGACCGTCCGTCTGGGACACCTTCACCGTCCGGCCCGGTGCCATCCGCGACGGGCACACCGGGGCGGTCGCCTGCGACCACTACCACCGCTACCCCGAGGACATCGCCCTGATGAAGGGCCTCGGACTGGACGGCTACCGCTTCTCCATCGCCTGGCCCCGGGTGCAGCCCACCGGCGCCGGCGCCGTCAACCCCGCCGGACTCGCCTTCTACGACCGGCTGGTGGACGCCCTGCTGGAAGCGGGCATCACCCCGCTGCCCACCCTCTTCCACTGGGACCTCCCCCAGGCCCTGGAGGACCGCGGCGGCTGGCTCGACCGTGACACCGCGTACCGCTTCGCCGAGTACGCCACCGTCACGGCCGACCGGCTCGGCGACCGCGTCCCCGCCTGGATCACGCTCAACGAGCCCTTCGTGCACACCGTGTTCGGCTACGCGATGGGCACCCACGCCCCCGGCCGCGCGCTGATGTTCGAGGCCCTCCCGGCGGCCCACCACCAACTCCTCGCCCACGGCCTGGCCGCCTCACTGCTCCACGAACGCGGCCTGGAGGTGATGCTCTCCAACAACCTCACCCCCGTCGAGCCGGCCACCCCCTCGCCTGCGGACGCGACCGCCGCGGCGGCCTACGACGCGCTCCACAACCGCCTGTTCACCGACCCCGTCCTCCTCGGCCGCTACCCCGACCTCTCCGCCCTCGGCGTCCCCGACGACATCTTCGGAACCGTCCGGCCCGGCGACCTCGACCTCATCCACTCCCCCGGCCTCGACGGCCTCGGCCTCAACTACTACAACCCCACCCGCATCGCCGCCCCCACCGACCCGGGCCTGCCCTTCGACCTCGTCGACATCCCCGACGTCCCCCACACCGCCTTCGGCTGGCCCGTCGTCCCCGACGGCCTCCGCCGACTCCTCCTCGGCCTCCGCGACACCTACGGCACCGCACTCCCGCCCATCACCGTCACCGAGAACGGCTGCTCCGTCGCCGAGCCCACCACCCCCGACCAACCCCGCATCGACTACCTGGCCACCCACCTCGACGCCCTCGCCCAGGCCGTCGCCGAGGGCGTCGACGTCCGCGGCTACTACACCTGGTCCCTCCTCGACAACTTCGAATGGGCCGAGGGCTACCACCAGCGCTTCGGCCTCGTCCACGTCGACTTCGCGACGCAGCAGCGCACCCCCAGGGCCTCGTACGCCTGGTACCGCGAGCTGATTGCCACTCATCAAGCCCGGCATTCAAGGTAGTCAAGGTCCGATCTCGACGCGGCGCCCGTCAGGTTCGGGGCGGGTGCGGCGGGGTCCTGCGAAGCGAGCCCGTAGCCGCTCGACACGCTTGATGAGGTGGTGACAGGGCGTTCGGGGGTCCGGCGGCCGTCACTCATGGTCTGCTGGTGGCCCGAGCAAGCGGACGGTCGGCCCAGGCGAACCGTTCCAGGCGCCAGGGGGTCGTCACCGCGGTCGGCCTCGCCTCGCTCGACCGTGCCCTGCTGTGCGCTACGAGGATCCACCTCGACGACCCGCGCCCGACGCCTCGTCCGCGGGCGCATCGCCCGGGAGCCTCACGGGCAGCGGCCTTTCCTCCGCGAGGGTGCGTCCGTCGACCGTGCCCGGGAACAGGTGCCCTCGCCCGGCGCGCCGTTACGGCCGGCAGCCGCGTCGACCTGCGACCCGGTGAGTCCCTCCGGTGACTCGCTTACCGAGGGACGTAGCTCTCGATGTGGTCGATCACCGCCGATACGGCATGCCGGTACGCGGTGCTCGACCGGCGGACCTGGGACAGCAGCATGCCCCCTTGTACGGCGGCCAGCAGGGCGGTGGCCAGTGCGGTGACGTCGGCGCGCTCGCTCAGCTCGCCGCGAGCCTGCATGCGGGCGAGTCCCGACCTGATGGGTGTTTCCCATCGTTCGAAGGATGCGGCAAGGTCGGTGCGGGCCAAGGGGTCGATCTCGGCGAGTTCGCTGGCGAGGGAGCCGATCTCGCAGCCGCCCACCCATCCCGTGGCGTCCTGCCGGTCTGCCGCCCCGTCGCACCAGGCCCGCAGCGCGTCGATGCTGTCCAGGTTGTCCAGCAGGGGGCGCTGCTGGTCGAGCTTGGTGCCCGTCTGAAAGTCAACGACGGCAAGGACCAAGCCCTGTTTGTCGCCGAAGTAGTGGTAGATCTGCGACGCGCTGACCCCGGCGGCGGACTGGACGTCCGGGATGCTCGTACCCCCGACGCCGCGGTGGAACATCAGTTCCGCGGCGGCCTCGATGATGCGGTCACGCGTTCTCCGGCCCGGCTTGGTGAGTCGGCGCCCCTCCGGCCCTCTGGCGTCCACTGGCGGGTTCATGCGCGCACCGTACCAGGATTGGAATTGCCATTCCAATCCTGCGACTTGTAGAACTTGGAGCAGTCATTCCAACCCGTGCGTTCCGGCAGCTCCAGAGAGGTCCCACATGTCCCTCGACCCCCAGATCGACGCCCTGCTCGAGAAGTTGGCCGCAGGAGGCGCACCGGCACCGGAGAGTCGGACGGTCCTGGAGAACCGCGACCTCGTGAGCGGCTTCTCCACCCTCGCGGGCGACGTCGAACCGGTCGGCAGCGTGCACGACGCAGTGGCCGCCGCCGAAGGCCTCGTGGTCCCCATCCGCATCTACGCCCCCGCCGCCCCCACGCGCTCCGGGCCGCTGCCCGTGACGGTCTTCCTCCACGGCGGCGGATGGGTCCTCGGAGACCTGGACAGCCAGGACCACATCGCCCGCATCACGGCCAACCGCTCCGGCACGATCGTGGTCTCCGTCGACTACCGGCTGGCGCCCGAATACCGCTTCCCGGCGGGGATCGACGACGCCTACGCCGCCCTGACGTGGGTCGCGGCCAACGCCGGAGGTTTCGGCGGCGACGGGCAGAGGATCGCGGTGTTCGGCGAGAGCGCCGGCGGCAACCTCGCCGCGGCCCTCGTGCAGGAAGCGCGGCGGCGCGGCGGTCCTCGGATCGCCCTGCAGGTCCTGGCGTACCCGGCGGTCGACCGGTTCGACGACAGCCCCTCCATGTACGAGAACATGGCCGGCCCGCTGCTGAGCCGCAGCTGGCTCGAGTGGTTCTGGGGTCTCTACCTCAACACGCCCGACGAAGGCGCCGACCTGCGCGTCTCGCCGGCGCGCTCCGACGAGCTGGCCGGGCTTCCGCCCGCCGTCATCGTCACCGCCGAACACGATCCGCTGCGGGACCAGGGTGACCGGTACGCGCAGAAGCTCGCCGACGCCGACGTGCCGGTCAAGCACCTCCCGGTCAAGGGTGCCACCCACGCCTTCCTCTCGTTCACCGGGTCGGTACAGCTCTCACGGGACGTCCTGAATCAGCTCGGAGACGCGGTCGCCATGGCGTTCGACCACTGACCGCCCAGCGTTGCCGCTTGCCGGGTCCCCGTCACACATGGGCGCGGCGGGGACCTGGCGTCCTGCGAACCCACGACGTCCGGGTCGGCGGCAGCTCACCGAGTGCCAGCGCAGACTCGGAGACATCCCGCCGGGCCGGTGCGCACCTCCCCGGCCCTCACACGTCGCCTTGCCGCAGGAGAGGGCGAGCCCGGTCAGGCTGGCAGGACGGCCCTGGCCACCAGGCGGAGATTCCTGATCATCGGATTCGGGTCGCCCTTGCGGCTGACCAGGACGACCCGGCTGGAAGGAGCGCCCTCGATCGGGACGGTGACGAGGTCGGGGCGTAGTGAGCTACGCCGGTCGCCGACCGGTAGCACGGCGATCGCCCTGCCACTCGCGACGAGTTCGAGCTTGTCCTCGTAGCTCTCGATCGGCGGCACGTCGGCCCCGAGGATCCGGTAGGAAGCCCAGTCCGCGGTCTCGAACGGGCATGGCGCCGCCTCCTCGCCGGCCAGTTCTTCCGAGGTCACCGACGGGCGGTCGGCCAAGGGATGGCCGCGTGGGACCACGAGCACCCGGGGCTCCTCGTACAGAGGGGTGGTGAGGACGTCGGCGGCGAGCGGCAGCGGGGCCCGCGCGATCAGGGCGTCGACGTGCTTGTCGGACAGCGCCCCGACGTCGCGGCAGCTCAGGTACCGGGTGGTGATCTCGGCGTCCGGGTGACGGCGGCGCAGTTCCTCCACGGCGGCAGTGATCACCAGGTCCTCGACGTAGCCGATGGTGATTCGTTCGGTCTCGGCTTGTCCGCGCACGGCCAGTTCGGCCTGGCGGGCGGCCTGCAGCAGGGCTCGGGCCCGAGGGAGGAACCTCTGGCCCGCCGGAGTGAGCCGGGTGCCCTGGGGTACGCGGTCCAGCAGTCGTGTGCCGAGATGCTTCTCGAGCCGTTGGATCTGGCGGCTCAGCGCGGGCTGGGCCACGTGCAGGTCGGCGGCGGCCCGGCCGAAGTGCTGGTGCGCCGCGACCACGGTGAAGTAGCGCACCAACCGCAGTTCCAGGTCCCGTCCGAGATCGTTCACCCTTGCAGCGTACGCGTCATGCCGTTTCGGAATGAGCAGGTTGCCGGATCGGTCTTGGACGGCGATGCCGCGGTGGGCCTTGACTCGAGGAGCAACGTTTCCCCGAGAGAGCGACAGACGCGATGAAGGCGATCCAGTTCCATGAAGCGGGCGGGCCCGAGGTTCTGCAGTACGACGAGGTGCCGGTTCCCGGGATC
The DNA here is from genome assembly GCF_042873275.1 of Kitasatospora sp. NPDC004745. Classification (NCBI taxonomy): domain Bacteria; kingdom Bacillati; phylum Actinomycetota; class Actinomycetes; order Kitasatosporales; family Streptomycetaceae; genus Kitasatospora; species Kitasatospora sp. NPDC004745. The sequence continues at coordinate 202,897 of NZ_JBIALK010000003.1, forward strand.
GGCCCGGGCGAAGTGCTCGTCCGGGTGCACGCGGCGGGCGTCAACCCGCCGGACTGGTACCTGCGTGAGGGGATGAAGGTCATGCCGGCCGAGATGAGGCCGGCCCTGGACTTCCCCCTGGTCCCCGGAACGGACATGTCGGGCGTGGTCCAGGCGGTCGCTCCGGACGTGTCGGGGTTAGCCGTCGGTGACGAGGTCTTCGGCATGCTGCGGTTCCCCGGATTCGACGGCCGGACCTACGCCGAGTACGTGGCCGCACCGGCTTCGGACCTCGCTCACAAGCCGGCCGGCATCGACCACGTGCAGGCGGCCGGGGCGCCGATGGCCGTGCTCACGGCCTGGCAGTACCTGGTGGATCTCGGCCACGACCTGCCGTCGGTCTTCACCGGTCGGGTGCACCAGCCGGTGCCGATCACGCCGGGGATGACCGTGCTGGTCAACGGTGCTGCCGGTGGAGTGGGTCACTTCGCGGTGCAGCTGGCGAAATGGAAGGGGGCGCACGTCATCGCGGTGGCGTCCGGGCGGCACGAGCGGTTCCTGCGCAAGCTCGGCGCCGACGAGTTCATCGACTACACCAGGACACGGGCTGCGGACGTGGTCAGCGGTGTCGACCTGGTGATCGACGCCGTCGGTGGCCCGGACAGCTCACGCCTGCTGACTGTGCTCAAGCGCGGCGGCACCATGCTTCCGGTGTTCTTCGCCCAGTACGATCCGGAGGAGACGGCGAGCCTGGGCATCACGGTCTCGAACATTCAGGTGCGTTCCAACGGCCCCCAACTCGCCGAGATCGGGCGCTTGTTCGACGAGGGCACGCTGCAGGTCGGGGTGGACAGCACCTACCCGCTGCCCGAGGCGGGCAGCGCACACAGGCGAGCCGCGCAGGGCCACATCCAAGGCAAGATCGTGCTGACGGTGGTCCCGTGATCGCCGAACTCCGGCAGGCGGTGGCACACTTCGCCCACGCCCCGGACGAGCGGAAGGCGCCGCCGCCGGAAGCGTTCCGATCGCCGCCCACCGGGCGCGGAACGCGAAGGAGGGGTCGGTAACTTCCCTGCGGAGTCGCCGAGTCGGGTAGGAGCAGTAGCTCGGAGTCGAGCTCCGGCACGATCGTCGGCGGTGGTCGCCGGTTCCGTGACGGCGGACCGCGGGTGTCGTCGGGCGCCCGCGGTCCGCTGGTGCCACTACCCGACGACTGCCGGGGTGCGGGGTGCCTCGGGGGTGGCCTTCGGCTGGTAGAACTCGGTGTGTCCTTCGACGTGGAGGTGGGGCAGGCGGCGGTCCAGCCAGGTGGGCAGCCACCAGTTGCCACGGCCGAGCAGGTGCATCACGGCCGGTACCAGCAGCAGTCGGACCAGCGTGGCGTCGATCAGGATGGCCGACCCCATGCCGACGCCGATGACCTTGATCGGCAGGTCGGGCGACGGGACGAAGGCCGCGAACACGGCGACCATGATGGCCGCCGCCGCGGTGATCACCCGCGCGGTGCCCGCCAGTCCGCTGACGATGGACTCCGCGTTGTCGTGGCTGCGCAGCCAGGCCTCACGCATCCGACTGACCAGGAAGACCTCGTAGTCCATCGAGAGGCCGAACAGGACGGCGAAGGTCAGCACCGGCACGAAGGCCGGCAGCGGGGTGGGGCTGTCGATGCCGATCAACCGGCCGGCGGTGCCGCCTTCGAGGACGAGGGCGACCACGCCGTACGCGGCACCGACGGAGAGCAGGTTCATCACAGCGGCCTTGAGGGCGACGGCGAGGCTGCGGAAGGCCACCAGGAGCAGGAGCATCGACACCGTGACCACGCCGCCGACCAGCAGCGGGATGCGGCGGGCGATGTTGTCGGTGCTGTCGATCGCGCTGGCGGTCGCCCCGCCGACGTGCACCCGGACGCCGGGGCCGACCGCACCCGGGATGACGTGATCGCGCAGTTCGCGGACCAGGGTCTTGGTGGCGCCGGACTGCGGACCGCTGTCCGGGACGACGGTGAGCAGCAGCGAGCGGCCGTCGGAGCCGGGCACCGGAGGGGTCACGGCCGTGACGCCGGGCACCGCCTTCAGCGCGGTGGGCAGCGAGGCCGTCGCGTCGGCGGGGGTGCCCGGCGCCAACTCGGCGACCAGGACCAGCGGTCCGTTGCTGCCCGGCCCGAAGCCGGCGGCCACCGCGTCGTACGCCAGCCGGTTCGAGCGCCCGGCAGGGTCGTTGCCCGCGTCGGGGAAGCCGAAGCGGACGCCCAGGAACGGCGCCGCGAGCGCCAGCAGGACGACGACCCCGGTGACGGCACCGAGGACGCGGTGACGCTCGACGAGCCTGCTCCAGCGCAGCCAGCCGGCGCCCACCGGGCTCTCGCCCCGGGCGGCGCGGCGCCGGGGCAGGGGCAGCCGGAGGCGCTCGATGTGTCGGCCGAGGTAGCCGAGCAGGGCAGGGAAGAGAGTGGCGGACGCGGCGATCACGACGAACACGGAGAGGATCGCCGCGACCGCGGCGCCGCGCATGAACGACAGGCCCATCGCGAACAGCCCGAGCATGCTGACCACCACGGTCATTCCGGCGACCACGACCGCGCGGCCCGCGGTGTCCAGCGCGGCGACCGTGGCGGCCTCGGGTTCGAGCCCCTCGGCGCGCCACTCGCGGAACCGGGTGACCAGCAGCAGCGCGTAGTCGATGCCGACGCCGATGCCGAGCATCGCGGCGAGCGAGGTCGACCAGTCCGGGACCGGCATGATCGCGGCGAGGACCGGCAGCAGGGCGCTGCTGACCGCGAGCCCGCCGAGTGCGGTGAGCAGCGGCAGGCCGGCGGCCACGACCGAGCCGAAGGTGATCACCAGGATCAGGGCGGCGGCCGCGATGCCGATGCCCTCCGAGCCGATCGCGCCCTGCTCGGTCTGCTGGACCGTCATGCCGCCGAGGTGGACGCGCAGGCCGCCGTCGACGGGGCGGGCCAGGTCGAGCAGCCGCTGGGTGTCCGCCTTGGGCATGTCGGGGGCGACGGCGACGTCCAGGTGGATCTGCCCGAGGGCTGTGCGGCCGTCGGCCGACACCTTGCCGCGCGGGCCGTACGGGTCGTCGATGCCGCTGACGTGCGGCACCTCGGCCATCCGGGCGAGCAGGTCCTTGACCCGGTCGCGGGTGGCAGCGTCGGTCACGCTGCCGTCCGAGGTCAGCACCAGGCTGATCGATTCACCGCCCAGACCCGGGAAGTCCCGCGCCAGCAGCTGCTGGGCCTGCTTGGAGTCCGAGCCGGGCGCGGTGTAGTCGGCGCTGTACTTGGCGCCGAGGCCGGCCGAGAGGCCGAAGGCCGCGCCGGCGGCGAGCAGCCAGAGCAGCACCGTGCGGCCCCGGTTCCGGAAGCTCCAACCGGCTATTCGGCCGAGTGGGCCGGGCCTGTGCGGCCCGCTCTCCCCGGCGGCTTTCCGCCGGTCCTCGCGCAGTCCCTGGGGCATGTGGTCCTCCGTGCATCGTCAGGGGCTCCGCCCCCCGGCAAAGCGTTACGCTTCATAACGCGCCTTACGAAGCGTAACGTTTCCCTCGACGGGTACGGATTGTCAACGCGGTGACTGACGCGGTGACTGACGCGGTGACTGACGCGGTGGCTGGCGCGGCGAGCGGATGGAGTGGCGATGACGGGTGGGTCGGCCGACGAGGGCGGCGGGCGGAGCCGCCGTGAGCGGCTGCGCGCCGACACCGTGGAGGAGATCAAGCGCGCGGCCCTGGGCCTGATCGTCGAGCGCGGCGCCGCGAACCTCCGCTTCACCGACATCGCCCGCAGCATGGGGATGACCCCGCCGGCGCTGTACCGCTACTTCGCCGACCGGGACGAGCTGCTCACCGCCCTGGTCGCCGACTCGTACGACAGCCTGTCGGACGCGTTGACGGCGACCCGCGAGACCGTGCCGCCGGACGACCTGGACGGACGCTTCGTGGCCACCTGCACCGGCTACCGCACCTGGGCGCAGCGGAATCCGGAGCGCTTCGCCCTGATCTTCGGCGCCCCCGTGCCCGGGTACGCGGCCCCACCGGACGGACCGACCGTGGTGGCCGGCCGGCGGGCGATGGAGCACATGGTCGAACTCGTCGCCGACACGGCCGAACGCGGCCGGCTCGGCAGCCCGCTGGTGCCGGACGCGGCGGAAGCCCTGATGCTGGCCTGGGCCACCGTGCACGGCTTCGTCACCCTCGAGGCGCACGGCCACTTCCACACGCTCGACCAGGACGCGCGGGACCGCCTCTTCGCGGTCCAGGCGGGCGCCGCCGCGCGCACCGCAGGCCTGTCGCCGGCCGCGGACCGGTGGTGACCGGAACCCGCGCGGCGGACAGTCACGGCTCGGGCTGCGCGGACGGCGCCGTCCGCCTGCACCGAGGGCCCAGGCTCCCCGGCACCCGGTCCGATCCTCAGGCTCTCCCGTACTCGTCGTGGCGGCGCAGCCAGTGGGTCTGCTCGCCCTCCTCGTGTCGGCCCATCGGCGTCCGGTCGAGGAGGCCGTAGTAGGCCATGGCGGGTTCGAGGCCGCGCGCCGTGGTGACGTACGTGCGGTGGACGGTGCCGTTCGAGAGCGCGTAGGCGCTCAGCCCGGGCCCCTCGGTGACGTAGCCGGGCACGTCGGTGCCGCAGGCCTGCGCCATCTGCCGGACGGTCGGCGGGATGTCGCCCTCCAGGAACGGCCTCAGCTCCTCCTCGGTGTACTGGAAGCCGAGGTCGCGGTGGAACCCGCTGCCGGCGGCGGAGACCCAGTCGAAGCTCCAGCCCATCCGCTCCCGGTAGGCGAGGAGCTTGTCGATCGGCGCCCGCGAGGAGCAGATCAGCGTCACGTCGCGGGCCTTCAGGTGGACGGCGTTGGGGCTGAGGGTGTCCGCGATCGACGAGCAGACCGGGCATCCGGCCTCGTAGGGCGGGCCGAACATGAAGTGGTAGACGAGCAGCTGCGAGCGGCCGTCGAAGAGGTCCGCGAGCGACTTGGTGCCGTCGGCGGTCCCGAAACGGTAGTCCTTCCCGACCCGCACCCAGGGAAGATCCCGCCGTTTCCGCGCGAGCTCGTCGCTTCGCCGGGTGAGCTCCTTCTCCTCCGCCAGCAGCTCCTCCCGGGCCGCCTCGAACTCCTCCTGCGTGCCGATCCTGTGCTCGGGCATAGCCTCTTCCGTCCTGTGAGGCAGCAGAACACCGCACCGCGGCGTGCGGTCACCCGCAGTGACAGCCGGCGGCGCCCGCCACCGGCCCACCGGCGGCCCGTCCAGCCGTACATCCACCGTACGCGCGGCGGGGGCCACCCGGGCAACGGGGCGTCCCGCCCCCGGGGGTGTCGGGAGCGGGACGCGGTACGGGTGCAGGGCCCACGGGGGTGGCGGGCCGTGTCACCGCACGACCGGTGGCTCAGTACCAGAGGTCGGGGCTGAGCTGGTAGTCGTAGCCGCTGCCGGGCTGCCAGTAGAAGCGGGCCTCGGCCTTGTAGTCGTGGCCCGGGGTCGGGTTGGTGAGGGTGTAGGTGTAGGAGTACTGGCCGGAGTGGCAGGGGAACGAGGTGGAGAGCGCCTGGCTGCCGGTGGTGTAGTCCCAGATGATGATCTGCTCGGTGCAGTTGTTGCCGCCGAAGTTGGTGGTCACCTGCGCCGACACCTGGCCGCCGCCCGCGCTGATGCAGGTCTGCTTCCAGTCCGGGCCGGCGCAACCGCCGCCGCTCGATGCCGAAGCCGTCCCGGCGCCGGTCAGTGCGATCCCACCGGCGAGCGCGGTGGTGGCCAGGCCCAGGACGACCCGGCGGATTCCCTTGACGGACATGGGCGTTCCCTCCCTCTTGACCCGGTCCGGTTGACCGGGGCACGACATGAGGATCGGTCACGGCGATGGACATTCGATGAGCACGACGAGCAGCCGCTCGGTCTCGGCCGCGTCGGCATCGAGGTCCAGCCGCCGGAAGTGCTCGCGCGCCCGGACGAGGCAGGCACCCGCCCGGCTGCGGTGACCCAGGTCGGCAAGGGCCACGTCGAAGTCGCCCAGCACCCGCGCGTTCGCCCCGAGCAGCTGGAGGACGTTGGCGCGCAGTCGGCGCAACGCCACCCCCTCGCACAGCGGCAGGCAGCGGCGGAGTTCCCCACCCGCCGCCGCGTAGCAGCCGGCGTGCCAGAGCATGCTGCCACGGACCGAGCGGGCGAGCGCCTCGGCCTGCCGTTCGCCGCGGGCCGACGCGGCTTCGGCCACCCGGGCCGCCAGGTCTCCGACCGTGGTCGCGTAGCCGCGGCCGAACAGGATCGAGCCCATCTTGTCCGTCAGGTCGGCGGCCTGGGCGAGCGGCAGGGCCCGGTCCTGACAGGCCCGGCGGATCACGGTCTGGTGGAGGTCGGTCTGTTCGCGCAGCCAGGCGGTGGCGTCCTCCACGGTGTCGAAGGCCCTGCCGGGCGCGGGGGTCTCCGCCGCGATCAGGCTGCGACGGGCGTGCTCGACGTGGTGGGCGGTCGCCTCGGCGTCACGGGCGGTGGCCAGACAGGAGGCGAGCAGCCGGGCGTACGCGGCCGAGGCCGCGACTGAAGGGTGCCGCGCTGTTCGGCGAAGGGGTCATGCCTCCGGAGATCGCTCGGAGGCTCCGGGTGAGCTGCGAGTCGGCCTACCGGTGGCGCCGGGCCTGGAAGCGGGCGGTCCGGGTGGCACCGAGCTCGTCACGGCCGAGCCCGGCCGGTGTTGTAGTTCCCGCTGATCGAGATGGCGAGGACGGCGCCGTGTGCGGGATAGGCAGCGGCGGCCAGCTGGGAGTGACCGTACTGACGCCAGTCGACGTAGTACGAGGTCTTGACCGACGGGTACTTGAGCATCACGTCGTGCGCGGCCGTTCCGTCGTCGAGGGCCGGCAGGTAGGGGGCCTGCGCCACATCGACCGTTCCACCCTGTCGAGCAGTCGCCTTCGCACTCGCGGGCGGCACGAAGTCGAAGCTGATCGGCACGGCGTACTGCACCGTGGCCGCATTCGGCCGCGCGGCCGCCTCCGCGACCTGGGCCGGGCTCGGATCGTCGGGCGGCCGGTGGGCGTAGTCGAGTGCTGCGACCAGCCCCGGGTGCTCCTCGCGGTCCAGCGGGGCTCCGGTCCGGTCGGGATGCCACCCCGCGGTGGCCAGGACGGTGTCGAGCTCTGCGAGTCGGGACGGAAAGTCGCCATCGAACGCCTCGTACACCGTGGTGGTCCTGGAGCAGGTCACCGGGGTCCACGTCCGGCGGGTGAGCGCGAGGCCGTGGTCGACCCAGCCGGTGCTGCAGGAGTCCGCCACCGTCGTCCCCAGGTAGGTGGCCCAGGGCAACGCGGCGCGCACCTGGTCGAGCTGACGGTCCGACTGGGCGGTCAGTGCCCGGTCCGCCGCCCGGGCGGTGACCGACTGGGCCGCCTTCGCGACGTCGGGCTGCGGCTCGGGCCGCAGGCTCAGGTAGATCCAGGCGGCCAGCCCGAAGCCCCCCCGCGAGCACCACCCACGCGACCACTGCGCAACCGCGTGGCACACCCCCACGTACAGCCACCGAGCCCACCCCCATGAGTCCCCCGTCGCACCCGAGCGTACGTGAGGTCAGATGCACATCCCAGCCGTTCAGGCCCCGCGCTGCGCCCGCACGGCGCAGCGCGAACGCCGATCCGGCACCCGAAGCGCCGAAGTGCGTAACGGTGACACCCCCTGAGCGCCCCGGGCTCCGGTCAGTGCGGGGTGGGGTGGCGGGGTGGGCCGAGGAGGATGAGGATGTCGCCGGGTTCCTCGGGGGGTGGGTGGCCGCTGACGACGGGGGCGAGGGTGCCGTTGGAGCGGACGCGGAAGAGCAGGTCGTGGCCGGTGGGGATGGTACCGGTGCCGGGGGTCGCCAGGAGCGGGGCCCCGTCGGCGTGGCGGCGGGCGAGGGCCGGCCGGGCCAGGGATTCGTCGAAGAGGATCTCGCCGCCGGTGTACGGGGCCACCACTCCGTGGCTGCTGTGGGGCGGCCCCAGGCGGTAGACCCGGCCCTCGACGCCGCCCTGCAGGATCGTCGAGGCGAGCGCGTTGAAGTCGTCCTCGTCGGTGAGCAGCAGGACGGCCGTGATGCCCTCCAGTTCCGCGCCCTGGCCGGTGGCGGCAGCCAGCAGCTCGCCCGGGGCCAGTTCCAGGCCGGCGGCCCGGATCCGTTCGCGTTCCGGTTCCAGGCCGGCCCACATCAGGACGTCGAGGCCCGCCGAACGCAGGGCCCGGCCGACCTCCACCACCCACTGCGCGCCGCCGACCAGCAGGGGGCGGGAGCGGGCGGAGCGCCTGACGTGGAGGAGGCGGGCGGCGGGCACCGCGGTGAAGCCGTAGACCGCCACCGTGGCGACGATGACCAGGAAGGTCGCGGGGAGGATCTTCTCGGCTCCGCCGACGCCGTCCGCGACCAGGGTCGTGGAGAAGGTCGAGGCGGTGGCGGCCGCGACGATGCCGCGCGGGGCCATCCAGCCGATGAAGGCGCGTTCGCCCTGCGGGAGGTCCGTCCCGAGCGTGGACAGCCCGGCCACGAGTGGCCTGATGACGAGGACCAGTACGGCGACCAGGCCGAGCGTCGGGAGCATGACGCCGCTGAGCGAGTCCGGGGTGATGGTCGCCGAGATGGAGATGAACAGCAGTCCGATGATCAGCTGGACGAGGGTCTCGAAGAACGGGTTGCGCGAAGGGATGTCGAAGGACGGGAGGTTGGCGACGGCCACCCCCATGGCCACGGCCGCGATGAGTCCGGTGTCGTCGCGCAGCACGTCGCAGACCGCCGCCGTGCCGATCACGGTGGCGAGCTGCACGGACGTGCCGAGCGGTTCGGGAATCCGGAACCTGCCCAGCAGCAGCCACAGCACCGCCGTTCCGACCAGGGCACCGGCGATCCCGACGGCGAAGCTCAGCACCAACTGGCCGGCCCGCACGCCGACGTGCGGATGGGTGCTCGCGACGATCGAGTGGAAGACCAGGGCGCCCAGGATCGCGCCGATCGGGTCGATCAGCGAACCCTCCCAGGTGAGGATCTGCTGGAGCCGTTCCACCGGCCGCACGAAGTTGAGCAGCGGCCCGACCACCGTCGGGCCGCTGACCACCAGGATCGCGCCGAGCATCAGCGCGGCCCGGGAGGACATCCCCAGGAACTGCGCCGCCAGGAAGGCGGCCGGGAACCCGGTGAGCAGCACCCCGAGCAGCAGCAGCCTGACCACGACGCGCCGGTTGTGCCCCTGGAGGTGCTTCAGGTCCAGGCCGAGGCCCGCGTCGTAGAGGATCAGTGCCACGGAGAGCGACACCAGCGGGGAGAAGGCCGCGCCCAGCAGCCGCTCGGGGTCGAGGTCGTCGGTGAGCACGCCGGCGGTGAACCCGACCGGCAGCAGGACGATCAGCGCGGGCACGCGCAGCCACCTCGCCAGCACCTGGGAGCCGACCGCGAGCACGGCGGTCAGGCCCAGGCCCAGGAAGATCGCGTCGGTGCTCATGGGTCCGCACTGTGCTGGCGCCGGTCACGCGAGTCAAGCAGGACACGGCCGGGTCGCCGACCGGCCCGGGCGCGGGCCGGTCGGCGACGCCCGGACGCCCGTCGCCACCGGGCGGCCCGAGTCCGCGCCACGCCGTCACCCAGCGGGCCCGGCGGGGGCGGTAGTTGGGTTCCGGGCCGAACGGGCCGAACGGGGCGCCCGTCGGGCTCGGGCCGGGCCCGGGCCGGGCTCGGCGGATCGTCCGGTGCGGCCGATCCGCCGTCGTGGATCACCCTGGAGTGCCCCGGCCCGCGGCGCGCCGTTGACGGACGGCGGCGTCAGAAGGCGACGGCCTTCAGGTAGCTGGTCTCGCCGCGCGGTCCGGCCAGGTAGAGGGTGTGCCCGTCGGGGCCGAGGGCGGTGGCGCCCACGCCGTCGAGGCCGAAGCCGGTGAGGTCGGCGGCGGGGAGGGCGGTGTTGGTGGCGGTGTCGTAGGCCAGGACGGTGGCGGAGGGCTTCCAGCCGTCCTTGAGGACGAACAGGCGGCTGCCGTCCGGGGTGACCGAGACGAGGTGGGTGTCGGCGGAGGAGGCCGGGCCGCCGAGGGTGAAGACGGTGCGGGAGGTGTCGGTGAAGGGGTCGAGCTCGTAGCCGGAGCCCTGGGCGGACCGGCTGCCCAGGGCGTAGAGGCGGGTGCCCTCGCGGGAGGCGGTGACCTCCGTCGCGGCGGCGAGCGGCCGGACGGTGCGGGTGACGGTCGGGACGGGGGAGGTCAGGTCGAGGTGGACGACGCCCCCGCCGGTGGCGACGTAGGCGTCGGCGCCGCCGTTGTGCAGGGCGATCCCGTCCACGTCGGGGTCGCCCAGCGTCACGGCGCCGGTGAAGGAGCGGGCGAAGGTGTCGTAGACCAGCACCCGGCCGGGGCCGGAGGTGCCCTGCTGGGTGACGAAAACCCGGGAGCCGTCGGCGCTCACGGCGAGCGCACGCGGGCCGTCGACGGGCGTGCGGAAGGGCACGCTGCCGGTGGCGAGGTCGACGGTCAGCAGCTGGTCGGCGACGAGGACGTAGACCCGGTTGCCGTCGGGGCTGAGGGCCGGCCGGCCGGCGGTGCCGTCCTGGCTGAGCAGGGTCTGGGCCACGACGGCGCCGGTGCGGGTGTCGACGGTGCGCAGGAGGTTGGGGTGGCCGCTGCCGACGTTGTCCTGGGCGACGACGTAGGCGTGGTTGCCGTCGGCGCTGACGGCGATGCCGGACACCCGCCAGCCGACGGCGGTGTCGGCGGCACCGGCGGGTCCGGCGGCACCCGCCGGTGCGGCGCAGCACAGGAGTGCGGCGGATGCGGCGAGGGCGATGGCCCAACGGGTCTTGGCCGTAAGCGAGTTCACAGAGCTCTCCCAGGGCTTTGGCCACGCGTTGTGCGAGGCGTGGCCACGCTACGAGGAGCGGCGGGAGGAATGGAGAAGGCGTGAAGGAGTTGACCGGATCAGCATTGGTCTAGTCCAAAATCCGAGGGCCCGGCCCGGCGCGCCGGACGCTCAGCCCGGTGCGGGGGCGGCGGCCGGCCCCGGGTCGGCCTCCCCGTCGCGCGCGCCGGGCCCGGCGGGCACTGCGGGCCCCTCGAGCTGGTGGATGAGGGCCTTGAGCGTCGCGATCTCGTCGTGCAGGGCCTTCTTGCCCGCCCTGGTGAGCTGGATCCAGGTGCGGGCCCGCTTGCCCTCGTAACCCTTGTCGATCGTGACCAGGCCCGCCTTCTCCAGCACCGCGAGGTGCTGGGAGAGGTTGCCGGCGGTGAGTCCGAGCGTGCTGCGGAGGAACGTGAACTCCACCCGCCGGGCCTCCTTGGCCACGGCGAGGATGCCCAGCCGGACGCGCTGGTGCACGACGTCGTCGAGGCTGCTGGTGGGGTGTTCGGTCATGCGGCCGACCGCCCCTGGACCCACTGCAGCAGGGCGAGGCCGACACCGCCGAGGAGCAGCACTCCCCCCTCGAACAGGATGCCCGGGAAGCCCCACGGGGTCAGGGCGGGATGGTCACCGGAACGGATCATGAGGCCAAGGTACCCGCAGGTGATGGCGAGGAGCGGCCAGCTCCGCTCGATCCGGGCGAGCAGCAGCAGCGCCAGGCCGATCGTGCCGGCCGGGCTCACCACCGTGTCGAAGGCGACGGAGAGCAGGGACCGCTCCCGGAAGGTGATGAGGGAGCCGGGATGCAGGACCTGCCACGCCACGTAGGCGGTGATGAGCACGACCAGGCCGATGCCCAGCGCCAGGTACGGTCCGACCCGGGTGCCCACCCCGAGACGGGCGGAGCGTCGCAGGTAGTACCACGTGATCGCGGCGTAGGCGAGCACCAGCGCCACCGGCCAGTACCACATGGCGGGCGGCAGCTCTCCGGGGTGGTGACCGCCCTGGCCGTAGCGGACCACCGGCGCCGCTCCGAACCGCACGGCGGCGAAGACGAGGAGGGCGAACCAGGCACCGCGCTGCTCGCGGCGGACGCGGTGGACCAGCGCCCGCTTCATGGCGAGGAGGTGGTGGGGATCGCCCGCGGACGGGGCGGAGTGAGTCGTCACGGGAACAGGTTTGCATGACAAACTGATTGCGTCTAGAGATCTGTTTGCGAATGGCCCGTCGAGGACGGGGCAGTCGCGGACCCGGCGGAACGGGACGGGCCGCGGCGGGTACCCGTGGACGGATTCTCGACTTTCAAGCCATTTGTCCGGATTGCCCACAAACATCACCACCCGGCAAGCCTGCCAAGGGAATTCGGCCGCCCCCTCCGAGCCGGCCCGGGCGGCGACCGGGCACTCCGCTGTGCGCCGTATCACAGCCCGCCGGTGACGCGATCCCGAAACCCCACCTGACCAGGAGACTTCGCCGGGTACACGATCGATGCCGCCGGCTCGGGCCCGGCACCGGGCTTGCGTACGGACCGTCTCCTCCCCCAGGCTGCTCCGAGTCCGCAGTCGAGGGGGGAACGAAAGGGTCCTCCCTCTGATGCCCAGACACTCGAAGCACCGCCGCAGCACGCCCGGCGCCAGGCGCCGTCTCCTCGCCCTCGGGATCGCACTGGCCGCCACCGGAAGCGGCGCGGCCGCCTGGGCGATGCCGAGCGCGCCGACCGAGCCGGTGGTGGTCGACTCGCTCTCGATCACGCCGACCGGCTCCGCCGCCACCAGCCCGGTCACGGCGACCGCCAAGCTGCACGCGACGCGCCAGACCGCGGTCCAGGCGCTGACCGTCGCGGTGCGCGCGGCCGACGGCACCCACTACGACTTCCGCGGCGCGATCCCGGCGACGCTGACCTCCTCGCCGCTCACGTTCACGCCGCAGGGCCGCACCTTCCCGGCCGGCACGTACACCTACTTCGTGGCGTACGAGAGCGGCAACCGCTGGCACAACCTGACCCCGGTGAGCACCTTCACCTCGGGCACCGCGACGACTCCGGCACCGAGCCCGTCGCCCACGGCCACGGCCACGGCCACGTCGAAGCCCACCACCGTGCCGTCTCCGACGGCCACCGCGACCGCCACCCCGTCGCCGACCGCCACCGCGACCGCCACCTCGAAGCCGTCCCCCACCGCCACCGCGACCGCCACGCCCTCCCCCACCGCCACCGGCACCCCGTCGCCGACGGCCACCTCCCCGCTGTCGCCGACCGCCACGGCCTCCCCCACCACCGGCACCTCCGCCGGCCCGCTGGGCATCTCGGGCTCCTGGCGCCCGGTCTTCGCGGACGAGTTCAACGGCACCTCGCTCGACGCCGCCAAGTGGAACCCCAACTGGTTCGGCTGCAGCACCTGCACGACCCAGCCGGTGAACTCCCAGGAGGCCGCGGCGTACTCCCCGTCCCAGGTCTCGGTGAGCGGCGGCAGCCTGCACCTGGCGGTGGCCCAGAAGCCGGCCACCGTGAACGGCAAGACCTACCCGTACACCTCGGGCCTGATCAACACCAACGGCAAGGCCCAGTTCACCTACGGCGCGTTCGAGGCCCGGATCTACTCGCCGCCGTCGGGCTCGCAGGTCGCCAACTGGCCGGCCTTCTGGGCGGACGGCCAGAACTGGCCGACCGACGGCGAGCTGGACGTGATGGAGGGTCTGGGCGGCGACGCCTGCTACCACTTCCACTCCGACGCCGGCGGCCCCGGATCGTGCGCCCACGGCGACTTCAGCGGCTGGCACACCTACGGCGCCGAGTGGGCGCCGGGCTCGGTCACCTACTACTACGACGGTGTGAAGGTCGGACAGATCACCTCCGGCATCACCTCGGCGCCGATGTACCTGATCCTCGACAACGCGGTCGACGCCAAGTACCCGGCCGTCGCCCCCGCCGACATGCAGGTCGACTACGTGCGGGTCTGGCAGCACTGACCCGACCGGCCCCACCCACCGGCCCGGCCCCGCGGACTCCCCGCGGGGCCGGGCCGCTGTGGTCGGGGCCGCAGTCGGACCCTGGGGCGTGGTCAGGGCGCGGGCCGGGCCGTGGTCAGGGCGCGGTGGAGCGGTCGGCCAGTTCGGTCAGGGCGTCGCGCAGGGCGGCGCGCGTGGTGATGCCGAGCTTCGGAAACGCCCGGTAGAGGTGGGAACTGACCGTGCGGGGGGACAGTCGCACCTGATCCCCGATCTCCTTGTTCGTCAGCCCCCGGGCGGCCAGCTCGGCGATCCGGCGCTCCTGCCAGGTCAGCTGGACCGGGGCGGGCGCGGCCGTGTGGGGCACCACGCCGGCGGCCCGCAGTTCCGCGTGGGCACGCTCGGCCCACGCGGTGGCGCCGAGGCGGTCGAGCGTCTCCGCCGCCTGGGCGAGGGTGACGCGGGCCGCCGCGCCGCCCTGGGCGCGGCGCACCCGGATCCCGTGCGCGAGACGGATCCGGGCCAGCTCGAACGGGAACCGCTCGGCGGCCGGGTGGGACTGGGCCCGGGCGTACAGCTCCGCCGCCTCCGCCTCGTCGTCGGCCGTCATCGCGAGCGCCCCGAACGTGATCAGGGCCAGGCGGGGAGAGAGCTCGGGCAGGCCGGCGTCGCGCGCGGCCAGCGCGTGGGCCCGGGCCTGGTCGACCCGGCCGGTGTGCAGGGCCGCCTCGACCAGGTCGAGCAGCGTCCTGGACGCCTGGTAGGCGTAGGGGCGGAACGCCCCCGGCGCCGTGATGCCGATGGCGTACAGGAACGCGGTCTCGTAGTCGCCGGCGCTCAGTGCGGTGGTCGCGCCGACCGCGTCCGCGATCTGGGTCAGGAACCCGATGCCGCGCGGGCGGGCCCACGCGTCGACCGCGGCCTGGAGGTCGCGCGCCTCCTCCGCCCGCCCGCGCACGGCCGCGAGCTGGGCGAGGTAGGCCCGCGTCTGGTGGGCGAACAGTCCGTGGCCGCGTTCGGTCGACAGGGCCAGGGCGCGGTGTCCGGTGCGCTCGGCGGCCTCCCACTGACCGAGCCCCATCTGGTCGAGCATGATCAGGTGCAGCATCACGATGCCGCTGGACATCGCCCCGGTGTCCAGCTCACGGTCCACGACGCGCTCCAGGTACGGGCGCAGCGGGCTCAGGACGTCGAGGTGGTAGGCGGACACGGCCAGCCGCGTCACGTCCCACGGGTCCTGGTCCTCCAGCACGGCCCCGGCCCGTTCCACCGGGGCGCACCAGCCGGCTCCGTGCCGGACCACGTCGCTCCACGTGCTGCCGTACATCCGGGCCCGCTCGGTGGCGAGCTCGCCGAGGGACCCGAGGACCTCGTGGGTGCGCTGCCAGGCGGTGGGGCTGCCGGCGTACTGGCTGACGGCGAGCAGGAGGCTGACCAGCCGGTCGAGCACCTCGTCGCGCCGTACCGGGCCGTCCGGGCCGTCCGGGGCCACCGGGCCGTCGGCGGCGCCCGGGCCGCCCGGAACGCCCCCGTCCGGGGCGCGGCCGTCGCGCAGTCGCTCCACCGCCGCGGCGACCCGCTGGTGGGTGGCCCGGACGTCGCCGTCCTGGTACAGCGCCAGGTAGGCGTTGGCGAGGACCGCGGCGGGGTTCTCCTCCGCACCGGGCGCGGACGCGGCCAGGGCGAGGCTGCGGGCCTGGCCGAGGCGGTCCGCCTGCCCGGCGACGTACGCCGCGTCACCCAGCCGCCGGGAGCGGTCGGAGCGGTTCTCGCTGAGTTCCGCGGCACGGGTCAGCCAGGAGACGGCCATCCGCGCGCCGCCCCGCCGGGTCGCCGACCGGGCCGCGGCCTCCAGGGCTGCGGCCACCCGCTCGTCGGGGTCGACGGTGGCGGCCGCCAGGTGGGTGGCGCGCCGCTCCGGGCTCTCCCGGTGCACCCGGGCCAACACCCGGTGCGCGTCCCGGCGTTGGTCGGTGGTGGCCAGCTGGACGACGCTCGAGCGCACCAGCGGGTGGCGGAACGCGAGGTCACCGGTGGCCGGTTCGACGACCAGCAGGCCGCACGCCACCGCCGCGTCGACGCCGCGCATGCGGTACCGCGCGGTCGGGCCCGGGCCGTCGCCGGACCGGGCCGTCGCACCGTCGAGGGCGCCCGTCAGGAGCTCCCTCCGGACGGTGTCGTCGAGTCCGGCGAGGCGGACGGCGTAGATCTCCTGGATCCGCCGGGGCAGCGGGACGCCGTGCGGGCCGAGCAGGTCCTCCCCCGCGTGGTGGCCGGGGCGGGAGGCGAGGTGGGTGGGCAGCTCCAGCAGGGCCAGCGGATTGCCGCGGGCCTGGTCGAGGACGAGGCCGCGAATCCGCTCGCCGAGCCGCGCGTGGTGCCGGTCCAGCAGGCACGCGGCGTCCGCGTCGGTGAGGGGCCCGACCGGCGTCTCGGGCAGCGCGGCGGTGTCGAACCGCGAGGCGACGTCCCCGCGGACGGCCACCAGGAGCTTCACCCCGGGACTGCCGGCCAGTCGGCGGCCGACGAATCCGCAGACGTCGGCGCTGGCCTCGTCCAGCCACTGGCCGTCGTCGAGGACGAGCAGCAGCGGACGCTTCGAGGCCGCCCGGGACAGCAGTTTGAGCACGGCGATGCCGAGGGCCATGACGGGCGGCGGCGGGCCCTCCATCCGGCCGAAGGCGGCGTCGAGGGCCGCCCGGGACGCGTGGTTCGACGGCCCGTCGGACGATCCGTCGGACGGATCGCGAGCCGCGTCGCCGGACGGATCGCCGGGGTGTTCACCGGCCTGTCCACCGGGCTGTCCACCGGCGTGTGCGCCGACCGGGAGCAGCGGGTAGAGGATCTGGTGGAGCCCGGCGTAGGGCAGCTCGGCCTCCGCCTCCACCCCGGTGGCCCGGATCACCAGGTGCCCGTCCTCGGCCGCGAGCCGCGCGGCCAGGTCGAGCAGGGTGCTCTTGCCGACGCCGGCCTCTCCCCGGAGCACCAGGGCCGCTCCGCCGGGGGCCCGCACGAACGCGGACAACTGCTCCCGCTCGCCGTCCCGACCGACCATCACCACGCCCGGTTCCAAGCCCGGATCCCTCCCCTGCCCCCGGGTGCGCGCCCGCGACCCTATTCAACTAGACGGTTAGTTGATTAGACTGTGCCCCGGCAGAGCATGTCAAGTAAACGGTTGGTTAGGAGCTGGGTGCATGGAGCGCGACGCCGAGGCCACCAGGCGCAGACTCGTCTCGGCCGGGCGGGCCGAGTTCGCCGCGCACGGGCTGCACGGCGCCCGCGTCGACCGGATCGCCGCCGCCGCGCGCAGCAACAAGGCGCAGATCTACCACTACTTCGGGAACAAGGCCGGGCTGTTCGACGCCGTCTGGAACGAGCTGGTCGAGCAGATCGTCGTCGGCGTGCCGTTCGACGCGGACGACCTGCCCGGGTTCGCGGCGGGCCTGAGCGACCTCTACGCCGAACACCCCGACATGCCCCGCCTCATCACCTGGCAGCGGCTGGAGCACGGCGACGCGCTGAACGACCTCGGGGTCGCCGAGGTGCGCGGCCGCAGCGCCGCCATCGCCGAGGCGCAGGCCCGGGGGCTGATCTCGACCCGGTTCGAGCCCCAGGTCCTGTTCGCCCTGCTGGTGCACGTGGCGATGCTGTGGTCGGCCTCCAACCCCGAGGTCCTGACGGTCCTGGGCAGCGCCGACCGGGCCGGGCGCCGCGACCTGATCCACCGCGTGGTCACCGCCCTGGCGCACTGACCCCGCGGGCACGGGCCGCGCCCGTGGCACCCCACCCGTCGCACCGCCCGACCCCCGCGAGGTGTCCCGGTCGTGCGCGGGGGGACCATGGGTGTATGGCCAGAGACACGGGCCCCGCCTCCCGGCCGCCGCGGCGTCGGCCGGGTGGCCGTCGTGGGCGGGGCGACCGACGCGCGGGGGCACGGGAGCAGTCGGTGCGACCCCTGCGGTCGATGATGAGCCTGCGCAGCGTCGCCGGGCAGATGTTCCTGCTACAGGTGTCGATCGTGGTGCTACTGGTGGTGGCGGCGGTCGTCGCGCTGCTGATCCAGTCCCGCAGCGACCGGTTCGACGCGGCGCGTGACCGCTCGCTCGCCGCGGCCGAGGCCTTCGCCCACAGCCCCGGGCTGGTGGCGGCGATGCAGGGCCCCGACCCCAGCGCGGTGCTCCAGCCGTTGACGGAGGCGGCCCGCAAGGACGCCCAGGTCGACTTCATCGTGGTGACCGACCGGAACGGCATCCGCTACACCCACCCCGAGCCGGAGCAGATCGGCAAGAAGTTCGTCGGCACCATCGAGCCGTCGCTGGAGGGCAAGGTCACCGTCGAGCAGGTGCACGGCCCGCTCGGCGAGGAGTACCAGGTGGTCGTCCCGGTGGAGGACCCCAACGGCGCGGTGGTGGGCATCGTCTCCTCCGGGATGAAGGTCGCCAACGTGAGCAGCGCGATCAACCACCAGCTGCCGGTCGTCCTGGGGGCCGGGACGGTCGCGCTCGGCCTGGCCACGGCCGGGACGGCGCTGGTGAGCAGACGCCTGCTGCGGCAGACCCACGGGCTGGGCCCCGAGGAGATGACCCGCATGTACGAGCACCACGACGCGGTGCTGCACGCGGTGCGCGAGGGCGTGGCCATCGTCGGCGGCGACGGTACCGTCCGGCTCGCCAACGACGAGGCCCGCCGGCTGCTCGACCTGCCGCCCGACGTCGAGGGCCGCGCCGTCACCGACCTCGGCCTCGACGCCCGCACCACCGAACTGCTGCTCTCCGGACGCTCGGTGAGCGACGAGGTACTCCCCGTCGGGGAGCTCCTGCTGGCCGTCAACACCCGCCCCACCGACAGCGGCGGCGGCCCGTCCGGCAGCGTCACCACCCTGCGCGACTCCACCGAGCTGCTCGCCCTCGCGGGGAAGGCCGAGGTCGCCCGCGGCCGGCTGAGGCTGCTCTACGACGCGAGCATGTCGATCGGCACGACCCTGGACGTCCGGCGCACCGCGGAGGAGCTCGCCCGGACGGCCGCCCGGGAGTTCTGCGACTACGCCACCGTCGACCTCGCCGACGACGTCCTGCACGGCGACGAACCGCACCCGCTGGCGGTCGGCGCCCCGGTCGAGCTGCGGCGGGTGGCGGTGACGGGCGTGCGCAACGACGCCCCGCTCTACCCACCGGGGGAACTGGTCACCTGGGCCGGGAGCACTCCGCAGGCGGAGGGCTTCGTGAGCGGTCGCTCCGCGCTCGTCCCCGAGGTGGCGGCCGACGCCGGGTGGCGCCGGCAGGACGCCGAGCGCACCCGGGCGGTGGTGGAGTTCGGCCTGGTGTCGCTGATCGCCGTGCCGCTGACGGCCCGGGGCGTGCTGACGGGCGTCGCCTCCTTCTGGCGCGGCCGCGACCAGGTGCCCTTCGACGAGGACGACCTGTCGCTGGCCGAGGAACTGGCCGCCCGGGCCGCCGTGTCCGTCGACAACGCCCGGCGCTACACCCGCGAGCACACGATGGCCGTCACGCTGCAGCACAGCCTGCTGCCGCGCGCGCTGCCCGAGCAGAACGCCCTGGACGTCGCGTACCGCTACCTGCCCGCCCAGGCCGGGGTCGGCGGCGACTGGTTCGACGTCATCCCGCTGTCGGGCACCCGGGTGGCGCTGGTCGTGGGCGACGTGGTCGGCCACGGCCTCCACGCGGCCGCGACGATGGGCCGGCTGCGCACCGCCGTCCAGAACTTCTCCACCCTGGACCTGCCGCCGGACGAGCTGCTCGGGCACCTGGACGACCTGGTCTCCCACATCGACCAGGAGACGTCCGCGGTGGAGGGCGCGCTCGCGATCACCGGCGCCACCTGCCTCTACGCCATCTACGACCCCACGACCGCGACCTGCGTCCTGGCCCGGGCGGGCCACCCGCCCCCCGCCGTGGTGCACCCGGACGGCACGGTGGAGCTCCTGGACCTGCCCGCCGGCCCGCCGCTGGGCCTGGGCGGGATGCCCTTCGAGGCGCTGGAGGTGCGGCTGCCGCCGGGCAGCAGCCTGGTGCTCTACACCGACGGTCTCGTCGAGGACCGCAGCCGCGACCTCGGCATCGGGCTGGACGTCCTCAGTGCGTCGCTGGGCCACGCCGGCCGGTCCCCGCAGGACGTCTGCGACGCGGTGCTGGAGGCGCTGCTGCCCGCCCGCCAGACCGACGACATCGCCCTCCTGGTGGCCCGTACCCGGGTGCTGGAGCCCGAGCGGATCGTCGAGTGGGAGGTGGACCCGGCCTTCGAGTCCGTGGCGGGGGCCCGGGCCCGGGCGACCCGCCAGCTCACCGCGTGGGGTCTGGACGAGGCCGCCTTCGTCACCGAACTGGTGCTGAGCGAGCTGGTGACCAACGCGATCCGCTACGGGACGGGCCCGATCACGGTGCGGCTGTTGTACGACCGCACGCTGATCTGCGAGGTGTCGGACACCAGCAGCACCGCCCCGCACCTGCGGTACGCCGTCGCCGACGACGAGGGCGGCCGCGGCCTGTTCCTGGTCGCCCGGCTCACCGAGCGCTGGGGTGTCCGGTACACCCCCCAGGGCAAGATCATCTGGGCCGAGCAGTTCCCGCAGCCGGGCGGCGCGGGCAGCGGCGCCGTCGCGCCGGTCTGGTCCCTGGACGACTGGCCGGACGACGACTGGCCGGAGGACGCGTAGGTCCGTCGTCGACCCACCGGCCCACTGCTCCCTGCCGGACGGCGCCCGGACTCAGCTGCCGGTGGCAGTGCCTGCGGCCGGGGTGCCGGCCGGGGCTGCGGCGCCCCAGGCGGCCCCGATCATCCGGAAGACCTCGTCCACCGCCTCCTGCGGATCGTCGGCCTCCCGGGCCAGCCCGTAGGCGTCGACCGCGAACCTCGCGAGCGCCCGGCAGGCCGTCGCGCTCCGCGGCTGCCCGGGATCGGCGGCGACGGCCGCGGCCAGCGCCTCCGCGTGGCGCAGCATCATCGAGTCCTCGTAGGCGCGCAGGGCCGGTGACGCCTCGATCATCCGCCGGATCGGCGCGGAGCCGTCGGCCGTGCAGTGCCGCACCAGCGCCAGGACCTCGCGGCGCAGCGCGGGGACGAGCGGCTCGTCGGGCGTCCGGTCGGTGACCGCCCGGACGAGCCCCTGCTCGAACTCCTGGTCCTGCTGGAAGACCAGCGCCTCCTTCGAGGCGAAGTGGGCGAAGACCGTGGTCACCGCCACGTCGGCCTCGGCGGCCACGTCACGGATGCCCACCGCGTCGTAGCCGCGCTCCAGGAAGAGTCGCCGGGCGGTGTCGGAGATCTTCCGCCGGGTCTCGGCCTTCTTGCGCTCGCGGCGTCCGGGGGGCAGCATGCGCCGACCCTACCAGCTAGGAATTCCTAACCGTTGTGAAAACCTAACCGTTAGTCCTACGGTGGCGGGCATGAGGAAAGTGAACTTCGCCGAGTTCGGCGGACCGGACGTCCTGCGCCTCGTGGACGCCGAGGAGCCCCACCCGGGCCCGGGCCGGATACGCATCGCCGTACGGGCCGCGGGCGTCAACCCCGTCGACTGGCGGATCCGTGAGGGCCAGGTCCTGAAGGCCCACCCGATCGCGCTCCCGTCCGGAGTCGGGCTGGACGCCGCCGGGGTGGTGGACGAGGTCGGGGCGGGCGTCGAGGGGGTCGCCGTCGGCGACCGCGTGTTCGGCGAGGGGTCGAGCACCTACGCCGAGTTCGCGGTGCTGTCGGCCTGGGCCCGGATGCCCGACGGGCTGGGCTTCGCGGAGGCCGCCGGGTACCCGTCCGTGGTGGAGACCGCACTGCGCGTCCTCCGCGAGGTCGGAGTGCGGCCGGGGCAGACCCTGCTGGTCAGCGGCGCGGCCGGGGGCGTCGGATCGGCGGTGCTGCAGATCGCCCGCGACCGCGGCATCGCGGTGATCGGCACGGCCGGAGCCGCGAACCAGGACTACCTGCGGAGCCTCGGGGCCACCGCGACGACGTACGGCGGGGGCTGGGTCGAGCGCGTACGGCGGCTCGGCCGCGTCGACGCAGCGCTCGACCTGGCCGGCTCGGGCGTCATCCGCGAGCTCGTCGAGCTCACCGGGGATCCGGGCAGGGTCGTCTCGATCGCCGATCTCGGCGCACCCGAGCACGGCGTCCGGTTCTCCGGCACGGCCGGCAGCGTGCCCGCCGCGCTCGCCGAAGCCGTCCGCCTGATCGCCCGGGGAGCACTCCACATCCCCGTCGAGAAGTCCTATCCGCTCGCCGACGCCGCGGCGGCGCACGTCGACAGCCAGGCCGGCCACACCCGCGGGCGCCGCGTCCTGATCGTCTGAGGGCCCGGCGACGCGGGCCGGGCGCCCCGGCGCCAGGGGCGCCGGCTGCACAAGCACCCCACGATCGCCTACCGCCCGCTGACCGACGCCCCGCCGGTGCCGCTGGTCCTCGCCTGGCGCCGGGGTGTCCCGACCCACCCGGCGATCCCGGACCTGGTCCGGCTGACCCGGGACCTGCTGGCCGGCGGCTGACCCGCGCCCGGCGACGGTCGGCCCTCCGGCCGCTCGACGCCGGGCAGCCGACCGGCCCGGTGTCGGGCGGCCGAGGACGGCCCTCCCCCATGGACCGGACGGGGACTGCCCGGGCGCGTCGGAACGCCTCCGCCGGGGTCGGGGCGGTGGCGGTGCGTACGGTCGACGGCACCGCCACCCGCACGCAGGCCGGCGGATCCGTGCGCCCCGTCGAAGCATGAGGAGACCGGCAGCCGTGCAACGCAAGTGGTGGACGCTGATCGCCGTCTCGGTCGCGACGTTCATGCTCCTGCTCGACATCACCGTGGTCAACGTCGCCCTGCCGTCCATCCGCGAGGACCTGAACGCGAGCTTCACCGACCTGCAGTGGGTGTTCGACGCCTACGCCCTGTCGCTGGCGACCCTGGTGCTGACGGCCGGTTCGCTGGCCGACCGGCTCGGGCGGCGCCGCGCCTTCGCCGCCGGGCTGGTGGTCTTCTCCGGAGCCTCGCTGCTCTGCGCGCTGGCCCCGAACCCGACCTTCCTCAACGTCGCGCGGGCCGTGCAGGGGGTCGGTGGCGCGGTGATGTTCGCGGTCTCGCTGGCCCTGGTCGCGCAGGAGTTCCCGCCGGGCCGCGAGCGCGGGACGGCGATGGGCGTCTACGGCGCGACGATCGGGGTGGCGGTCGCCGTCGGACCGCTCATCGGCGGGGCGCTCACCAGCTCGCTCGGCTGGGAGTGGATCTTCTACCTCAACGTGCCGATCGGGGTGGCCGCCCTGGCCGTCACCTACCTGAAGCTGGCGGAGAGCCGCGACCCCAACGCGACCAGGATCGACTGGGCGGGGGTCGCGGCCTTCAGCAGCGGACTGTTCCTGCTCGTCCTCGCGCTGGTGCGCGGCAACGCCGAAGGCTGGGGCAGCGCGCTGATCGTCGGACTGTTCGTCGGCGCGGCCGTCCTGCTGGCCGTGTTCGTGGTGATCGAGCGCCGGGTCCCGGAGCCGATGCTGCCGCTCGGGCTGTTCCGCCGGCACGCGTTCACCGGGGTGCAGCTGGCCGCGTTCGCCGTCTCCAGCTCGCTGTTCGCCCTCTTCCTCTACCTGACGCTCTACCTGCAGGACTACCTCGGGCTCTCGCCGTTCGCGGCGGGCGTGCGCTACCTGCCGATCACCGTGCTCAGCTTCCTGGTGGCGCCGCTGGCCGGGGTGCTGCTCTCCCGGGTGCCGGCCCGGCTGATGCTCTTCGTCGGCCTCGTCGCGGTCGGCGCGGGCCTGCTGCTGATGGGCGACATCCAGCCCACCGACACCTGGACCGGGCTGCTGCCCGGCTTCCTGGTCGGCGGCGCGGGCGTCGGCCTGATCAACCCGGTGATCGCCGACGTCGCGGTGAGCGTGGTGCCCAAGGAGCGCAGCGGCATGGCGGCCGGCATCAACGACACCTTCCGGCAGGTCGGCATCGCGGTCGGCATCGCCGTCTGGGGGGCGATCTTCGTCGGGCGGGGTTCGCACCGGATCCGCGAGCTGACGGCGGGCTCGCCGACCGCGGAGGGGGCCCGTCCGCGCGAACTCATCGAGGCCGCCTCCTCCGGCAGCCTCCAGCAGGCGCTCACCGCCCTCCCCGAGCCGGCCCGGGCGGCCGCGACCGCCGCCGCCCGGGCCGGTTTCCTCGACGGCCTCAACCTGGTGCTGATGCTCGGCGGGGTGGTCAGCCTGGTGGGCGCGGTGCTCGCCCTCTGGCTGGTCCGGGAGAGCGAGATCGACCGCCAGGAGGCGTAGGGCCTGCCCCGGGCCCGTACCCGCTTCCGGAGCGGGGTCGGGGCCGGGACCGGCCGGGGCGTCCGGCCGGTCCGGGGGCGCAGGACGGGCCAGGACGGCGGGTGTTACCGTCGGGGCCATGTCCAAGGGTGAGATCGACGCGGTGACGGCCGAGTTCTTCGGCGCCTTCGACAACCGGGGAGGCAAGGCCCCCGACGTCGCGCGGATCCGCCGGCTGGTGCTGCCGGAGGGCGTGATCTTCCGTACCGGGCCGGAGCTGACGGTCTACTCGGTGGAGCAGTTCATCGCGCCGCGCGAGGTGCTGCTGACGGGCGGCCGGCTGGTCGAGTTCTCCGAGTGGGAGACCTCCGAGCGGACGGACGTCGCCGGGGACATCGCCTCGCGCTTCTGCGAGTACCGCAAGTCCGGGGTCCTCGACGGCGCACCGTACGAGGGCACCGGCAGCAAGGCGATCCAGTTCGTCAGGACCCCCGGGGGCTGGCGGATCGCGGCGATCTCCTGGCACGACCACTCCTGACGGAGCGCCAGGGACCGGACGGCCCTGCACCGTGTCGGTGACGGACCCTACCGTGGACCCCGGCGCGTCCGGATCAGGCCCGAGACCGCCGGCCACCTGCGGAGGACGGATGGACTTCTTCGGCACGCACCTCTCCGATGCGCACCTCTTCGACGATGCACCCCTCCCGGAGGATGCGCCCGGCACGGGGGCGGCCGGCACCGGGACGGCGGACTGGGAGCCGTGGCTCGCCTACGCGCAGCGACTGTCGGACGCCGGCGACCCGCGCGGCGCGGCGATCCGGCTGGAGCACCGCTGCGGGACCGCGGGCGGCACGGACCAGGACCGGGAGCAACTCGCCGCCGTCTACCGGGAGGTGGAGCGGCGGCTGGGGCTGGGCGCGCTGCGGGAGGACGGCTCCTGGCGCTTCACCTGGAGCCGCGGCTTCCTCGACGAGGCGTGCTTCCGGCTCGCCGGGGACACCCGCGCGCAGCGGGGGGAGCTGGTGGGGCGCCTCCGTGCGGAGTGCCCGGCCCCGGCCGCCGGCCCGGAGGGCCCCGACCCGGCCGACCCCGAGCAGTGGGAGGGCGCCCTGATCGGCGCGCTGCTCGCCCACCCCGCCGCGCGCCGGCTGCGGGTCCTGGAGCTGCACCTCACCGACTACCACCGTTCCGCGGAGCCGGCCGCGCGCGCCGTCGCCGCACGCCCGTTCCCGCGGCTGGAGCACCTGTACTTCGGCTACGGGTTCGAGTTCCTCTACGAGGACGGCACGGCCTCGACGGGGCGTCGGCTCGATCCGCTGGAGCACCACGACCGGGGCCTCGTGCAGACCGCGATGTGGGGCTCGCTCCCGGCCCTGCGCACCCTGGAGCTCGAGGGCGCCTTCCTGTTCCACTCGGTGGACCACGACGGTCTGACCCGGCTGCGGGTCCGCGGCCCGGCCGTCTCGGACGGCTCCGTCTTCGCCCTCGGCCGCCTTCCCGGACTGGCCTCCCTGGAAGTCGACTTCGGCTGCGACGTGTTCGGAGTCGACTGCCCGGTGGAGCAGCTCGACGAGCTCGCGGCGGCGCCGTACCCCGCGCTCAGGCACCTCGACCTCGGCAGGGTGGAGTTCGACGCCCCGTCCGTCGAGGTCCTGTCGGCGCTCGCCGACTCCCCGGTCCTCGCCGGGCTGGAGTCCCTGGCCCTCCGGGAGCTGGCCGTCGGCGGGAGTGACGACCTGGAGGACCCGCGGGCCGCGCTCGCCGAGCTGGCGCCCCGCTTCGCCCACCTGACCCTGCGCGTCGACGGCCCGATAGCCGTCGAGGGCACGGCCGAGGACGTCGACCGTCTGCTCGCCCGGTTCGGCCTGTGCCGGGGCGCGGCCGCCGAGGACCGGGGCTCAGCACCCGGCACCGGGCGCACGGCGTGACCGGCGGGATCGGGAGGCCGGTGGGCCCGGACGGGAGGCCCTGGACCACGCTCCGACCCGGATCGGCCCGGGTGTTCAGCCGGACCGCACCAGCCCGGTGACGGTGGCGGTCAGGATGCGGGCGAGCCGGGGCTCGACCTCGACCACGGCGTGGGCCAGCCGGGGGTCGCTGCGGTAGAGGGCGGCGACCTCCGCGCCCGGGTTGGCGATCTGCCACAGCGCCCCGGCCAGGGAGACGGCGGTGGCGACCAGGTCGACCACGTCCTGCTCGTCCAGGCCGGGCAGCTGCTCGCGGACGGCTTCGGTGATCGGCCCGCGGGCGGCGAGCGTGGCGAGCTTGAACGCGCGCACCGCGTCGAGCGAGACGTTGCGTTCGAGGTTGAGAGGGGCGTGCGCGAGCAGGTCGCAGAACATGCCGCGGGCCGCGAGGGTGGCGGCGAACGCCCGGGCCACGGCCGCCGGGCCCGGGTCGGTGGTCTCCCTCAGCCGCGCGGACAGGGCGTCGGACCACTCCTGCCAGCCCTCCGCGGTCAGCCGCAGGTAGATCTCCTCGCGGGTCTCGAAGTACCGCAGCAGCGCGGACTTGTGCATGCCCACGGCGGCGGCGATGTCCGTCAGGGTGACGTCCCTGATGCCGCGCTCCCGGCCGAGCGACCGGGCCGCCTCCAGGATCGCGGCCTCGCGCCGGCGCTTGGCCTCGGGCGAGCGGGCCCGCTGAAACTCCGATGTCTCCACCCATCCATGTTAGCGCAACGGCGTTGCACTATTACCGCAACAGTGTTTTACTAACGGCATGGAACAGACCTGGTTCATCACCGGCTCCTCCCGCGGCTTCGGCCGCACCCTCGTCCGCGCCGCCCTGGAGGCCGGCGACCGGGTGGCCGCGACCGCCCGCCGGCCCGAGCAACTAGCCGACCTCGCCGAAGAGTTCGGCGACCGGATCCTCCCGCTCGCGCTGGACGTCACCGACCCGGAAGCCGCCCGCACGGCACTCACCGAGGCACACCGCCGCTTCGGCCGGATCGACGTCCTGGTGAACAACGCCGGCTACGCCAACGTGTCGCCGATCGAGACCACCGAGGACGCCGACTTCCGCGCCCAGTTCGAGACGAACTTCTGGGGCGTCTACCACGTCACCAAGGCCGCGATCCCGCTGCTGCGCGAGCAGAAGGGCGGGCTGGTCATGCAGTTCTCGTCGATGGGCGGGCGGGTCGGCGGCTCCCCCGGCATCGCGTCCTACCAGGCCGCCAAGTTCGCCATCGACGGGTTCAGCCGCGTCCTGCGCGCCGAGACGGCGCCCTTCGGCGTGAAGGTGCTGGTCGTCGAACCCAGCGGGTTCCGCACCGACTGGGCCGGCTCCTCGATGGTCGTCCACGACATCCCGGAGGCCTACGCGCAGACGGTGGGCGCGGTCAACCAGCGCCTGCGGCAGAGCGGCGACGGCGCCGCCGGCGACCCCGTCCGCGCCGCCGGGATCCTCGTCCGGATGGCCAAGCGGAACGACGTCCCCCACCACCTGCCGCTCGGGGTCAACGCGGCCGAGGGCTCCATCGCCATGGACCGCCGACTCCTGGAGGAGGACACGAAGTGGCGCGAGGTCGCCCGCTCGGCCGACTTCGCCGAGGCCTACCCCGCGCCGTTCCCCGCCGACTCACCGCACTGACCGCGCGTCCCCGCACCGCCCCGCACCGCCCCGAGCCTGCCGACCGGGGGCAGCGGGACGCACGGGGACGCGCAGCGCGGAACGCCCGGGCCGGGGCCCGGGCGTTCCGCGTCGAGAGTTCCTCACATGTGTGACCAGGAGCGGGAGTCGGCGTACGAGTGGTCACTCCGCTCGCCGGCCGACGGCTCCGAGGGCGTCCAGGCGGGCGCAGCCGCGGCGGGCCGGGGGCGGACCGGCCACCAGACCGCCCGGCCGAGCAGGGCCGCGACGGCGGGCACCAGCAGCAGGGAGAGCACCAGCGCCGAGAGCATGATGCCGAGCGCCATCGCGAAGGCGATCTGTTCGCTGCCCGGCGTCGTGGCGAGGGTGGCGAACGAGCCGGCCAGCACCAGGCCGGCGGTCGCGATGGCCGGGGTCGTGTGCCGGACGGCGCGGGCGACGGCGGCGCGCGCCGGACCGGGCCGCTGCATCTCCTCCCGGATCCGGTCGGTGATCAGGATGTTGTAGTCGGTGCCCAGCGCCACGACGAACAGGAACAGCACCAGCGGGAGGGTGAAGCTGACCCCCGGCCTGCCCAGGGAGTGCTGGAACAGCAGCGTGGCGGCGCCGAGGGTCGCGGCGAAGCCGAGCCCGACGGCGAGCATCAGGACGACCGGTGCGAGCAGGCTGCGCAGGAGCAGCAGCAGGATCAGTGCGATCAGTGCGGCCGCCACCGGGAACACGATCCTCAGGTCGTGGTCGACGGCCGTCGC
The DNA here is from genome assembly GCF_042873275.1 of Kitasatospora sp. NPDC004745. Classification (NCBI taxonomy): domain Bacteria; kingdom Bacillati; phylum Actinomycetota; class Actinomycetes; order Kitasatosporales; family Streptomycetaceae; genus Kitasatospora; species Kitasatospora sp. NPDC004745. The sequence goes on from NZ_JBIALK010000003.1 coordinate 231,220, forward strand.
GACGTCGGCGAAGATCGCCGCCGTCCCGCCCACGTGGGCCCGGGTCCCGGCCGGCGTGTGCCGGGCCACGGCGTCCCGGACCGGTCCGGAGGCGAGCTCGCGGGCCTGCGGGCTCTGCGGGTCCACGGTCGGGTAGACGTCGATCCTGGCGGCACGGTGGTCCTGGTTCAGGACGGTCGGTGCGACCTGGCCCACCCCCTCGACCCGGGTGAGCGCCCGGGAGAGCTCGTCGAGCCGGGCCGTGGTGAGGAGCGCGCCGTCGGTGGCGGCGACGTAGACGCTCGTCGGGTCCGACACGCCGGCGGGCAGGGCGCGGGAGATCTCCGTCGCGGTGGCCGCGGCAGGGGTCCCGGACCCGGAGTCGCCCCGGCCGTAGTCCATCCGGATGCCGATCAGGCCGGCGGCGAGCGCGCCCAGCAGTGCCAGGGAGGCGGTGAGCACCGTCAGCGGCCGGCGCGCGACCAGCAGGCCGAAGCGACCGGCGCGGCCGGCGGCCGGCACCCGCTGCAGCGACCGGGAGGGCCAGAACATCCGGCGCCCGGCGGCCGCGAGCAGCGCCGGCATCAGGGTCAGGCTGCCGAGCAGCATCACCAGCACCGCCGCGGCGATCGCGGGGCCCAGGGAGCGGAACTGCCCGAAGCTGGCCAGGCCCAGGGTGGCGAACGCGGCCACGATGGTCAGCGCCGCAGAGGTGATCGCGCCGCCCACCCGGCCGGCGACCTGCGCGGCCGCCTCCCGGGCCGGCTGCTCGGGCCGGGCCCGCAGGTGCTCGCGGAAGCGGAACAGCAGGAACAGCAGGTAGTCGATGCCGATGCCGAGCAGGACGACGCTGATCAGCGACGGGGTGCTCGCGTCGAGCTTGCGTCCGGTGAGCAGCGCCAGGCCGGCGACCGCTCCCCCCGCCACACCGCCGATGACGGCCACCGCGAGCAGCGGCAGCAGGGCCGCCAGCACGCTGCGGAACACCAGCACGTTGAGCACGACGATCAGCACCGTGACCAGGATGCCGCCGACCTTGGCCGCCGTCCCGTGCGCGTCGGCGCCGTCGACGACCTCGGCGAGGCTCCCGGTGAACCCGGTGCGCAGGCCGGCTTCGGCGAACTGCGTCCGGGCCGAGTCCCGGAAGCTGCGGAACACCCCCTGGACGCCCTCGTCGGCGGCGTTGCCGACCAGCTCCACGGAGAGCAGCTCGAAGCTCCGGTCGGGAGCCACCATCGCCGGGGCGATCCGGGGCGTCTGGGAGCGGTCGGGGACGAGGAACTGCGGCCGGTCGTCCGCCCTGGGCATGACGACCCGGCGCTGGGCGAGCTTCGCCGCCTCGGCCTTCACCCGCTCCTCGTCGGCGGCCCCGAGGGCCTTGCCGTCCGCCCGGGCGACCAGCACGGTGACCGTGGTGGCGTCCGGGTCGACCCCGAACTGCTCCTCGGCGATCCGCAGCGCGGCGGCCGAGTCGTAACTGCGGGGCAGGAAGTCCCCGGTCTGGCTCTCGGTCACCCGGGCCATCAGCGACGGGGCGAGGCCGGCCAGGGCGAAGCCCAGCACCGCCCACAGGGCGATGACCTTCCACGGGTGTCTGGTCGAGAATCGGGTCAGGGCGCGGATCACGTGCTGTCCTCCGACGGACGGGCTGTCACGGGGCTCGGGTCCGTCTGCCGACCCGCGTCCACGGGGCGACGGGGGTTCGGGGACGGACCCTCGGACCGGGGGCTCCCGGCCGGACTCCAGACCATCACCCGGACCGGCCCGTCGGCGTCCTGGCGACGGAGGATCCGGGGAGGGGTCCTGGGTCCTGCCGCGGTCGGGGACCCAGGACCCTGGTCCTGGTCGCGGTCCCGGTCGCCGCCGTCCGCCCGGCCCCGCCGCAGCCCGGGCGCAGTCCCCGGCGCGGCCCCGGAGGCCGTCCCGGTGCTGGTCAGCGGCCCTGTCCCGGCCACCGGGCGAGGGGCCCGGTTCCGGGGCCGCCGGTGCCGCCCCCACCTCGGCTGTGACACGCTGGCCCGGAGGCGGAGAAGCCGGACACAGGGAGAACCACCATGCACAGGCGCCGACACACCGGGCCCGACGGCGCCCGGCCACGGCCGGACGCCGGGGGCGCCGAGCCCCCGCTGACCCGCAACGACGCCCTGGTGGCCGGCGGGGCCTGCGCGCTGAACCTGCTCAGCTACGTCTTCTTCGCCCCGCCCGGCAGCGGCTCGTCCGCCGACGGCGGGCCCGACGTCAGCGTGGCCGGGTTCCTGCTCGTCGGGCTGGCTGCGGCGCCGCTGCTCGCCCGGCGCCGCCACCCGGTCACGGCGCTGGCCGCCGCACTGGCGCTCGACGCGGCCGCCGCCCTGACGCTGCCGCTGCCCAGCCACTTCGGCGCCGTCCTGGTGGTCGCGCTGTTCACGGTCGCCAGGTCCTGCCCCGGCCCGGTGACGGCGGTCGCGGTCGTGGCGACGGTGGCGGTGACGCTGCTGAGCCAGTCGGCCGGCCACGTCCCGTCCTGGCAGAACGCCGTGTCGGCGCCGCTGTCCGCGGGGATCGTCGCCGGCGCCGCGCTGGTGGTCAACCGCTGGCAGCGGGAGGTGGAGGCCAACCGGCGGCTGCTGGCCGACCGGGCGGTGGCCGAGGAACGGCGCCGCATCGCCCGGGAGTTGCACGACATCGTGGCCCATCACATCACCACCATGCAGCTGATGGCCGGCGGCGCCCGGGCCAACCTCGGCACACCGGAGGTGGCCCGGGAGGCACTCGTCACCCTGGAGTCCTCCGGGCGGCTCGCCCTGCGCGAGATGCGTCAGCTCCTCGACGTGCTGCGGGCCGGCGACGAGCCGGAGGACCAGGACGCGCCGGCGCAGCCGCAGCCGGGCGTCGAGGACCTCGACCGGCTGGTCGCCGACTCCCGACGGGCCGGCCTGCCGACCGAGTTCAGCGTCCACGGGCCCCGGCGCCCGCTGCCGCCGACCGCCGCCCTGACGGTGTTCCGGATCACCCAGGAGGCGCTCACCAACGCCCACAAGCACGCCGGCACCGCCCGTACCAGCGTGCGGCTGACGTACCGCCGGGACGGCGTCACCGTCGAGGTGCGGGACGACGGCGCGGGCGCCGGACCGCAGGAGCAGCCGTCACGGCCGAGGGGCGGCTACGGCCTGGTCGGCATGCGCGAGCGCGTCGCCCTGCACGGCGGCACCCTGACGGCGGGCCCGCAGGCCGACGGCGGGTTCGCCGTGGTGGCCGAGCTGCCGCTGGCCGCGGAGGAGAGCGCCGAGGCCGCCGTCCAGCACGAGCAGGTGGCCCGGTGACCGGGGCAGGGGCGGGAGCGGCGCCGGGGGTGCCGAGGATCAGGGTGCTGATCGCGGACGACCAGCCGCTGGTCCGCCGCGGCCTGTCGCTGATCCTCTCCCCCGACCCGGCGCTCGAGGTGGTGGGCGAGGCGCAGGACGGCGCGCAGGCCGTGGAACTCGCCCGCCGGCTGCGCCCCGACGTCGTGGTGATGGACATCCGGATGCCCGTGCTCGACGGGATCGGCGCGAGCCGGGAGCTCGCCGCGACCGTGCCCGACTGCAAGGTCCTGGCCCTCAGCACCTTCGACATGGACGAGTACGTGGTGGGCGCCCTGCGCGCCGGGGCCTGCGGCTTCCTCCCCAAGGACAGCTCCCCGGAGGACCTGAGCGCGGCGATCCGCACCGTCCACGCGGGCGAGGCCGTCGTCGCGCCGCGCCTGCTCAGCCGGCTGATCTCCACCTACGTGCGCATCCCGCACGACGCCCCGCCGCCGCGCGGCGCCGACCTGGCCGAGCTGACGCCGCGGGAGGTCGAGGTGTGGCGGCTGATGGCCACCGGGCTCGACAACGCCGGCATCGCCGGGAGCCTGGACCTCAGTGTCTCCACGGTGAAGAACCACATCACCGGTGTCTTCGGCAAGCTCGGCGTCCGGGACCGCGCCCAGGCGGTCATCGCGGCCTACGAGTCGGGTCTGGTGTCCGCCCGGACGGCCGCCGCCGGACCGCCCGCCGGGGGAGCCTCCGGGTAGCCCGGACCCTGCCCGGACCCTGCCCGGCCGCGGCCCCGGACACCGCCCGGCCACGGCCCGGCGGGCGGCCCCGGTGGCCGCTCGTGACGGGTGCACGCCGAGATCCTGACGGTTGATCAGAATCCCTGTTCGCCAAGGTCGGTGGCGGGGGGCGGGGGGGGGGGGCGGGGGGCGCCCCCCCCCCCCCCCCCCCGGGCCGCCGGGGGGGGGGCCCCCCCGCGGCCGCGGCCGCCCCGCGGCGAAGCCCCGCGGGCCCACG